>NATW01000193.1 GCA_003094555.1 gamma proteobacterium symbiont of Ctena orbiculata | reverse complement strand
CGGGGAGAGGTGGCCGATCTACTTGGTATAGCCAACAACCCGCCACTCGGGCTGCCGCCAGTACCAGTGCCGATTTCCAATCCCCTGACCAGTGAGAAGATCGCGCTGGGTAGAAAGCTCTTTTATGACCGCCGTTTATCACTCAACGACACCTTCTCCTGTGCCATGTGTCATGTCCCTGAACAGGGTTTCACCAGCAACGAGCTGGCCATGGCGGTAGGTATAGAGGGGCGCAGCGTGCGGCGTAACTCACCTACCATCTACAATACGGCCTATGCCGATCTGCTGTTTCACGACGGGCGCGAGCAGACCCTGGAACAGCAGGTCTGGGGGCCTCTGCTGGCCAACAACGAGATGGCCAATCCCTCGGTCGGCTATGTATTGCAGAAGATTCGCGGGATTGCTGATTACGACGGTCGTTTCGAGGCCGCCTTCGATGGCCGGGGGGTGAGTATGGAGACCCTCGGCATGGCTATTGCGAGCTATGAGCGCGCCCTTGTTTCAGGTGACTCATCCTTCGATCGTTGGTATTACGCTGGAGATAAAAGTGCCCTATCAACATCGGCACGAAGAGGATTTGAACTCTTCACCGGCAAGGCGGGTTGCTCGGCCTGCCATCGCATCGGCGAGAAGCATGCCCTCTTCAGCGATGATCAACTGCACAACACCGGTCTCGGTTACAGGGAGTCGATGGGTCTGCTACCCGAGACGCAACCAGTGGTTGTGGCGCCTGGGGTGATCCTACAGATTGATCGTGCGGTCATCGAAAAGGTGGGCGAGCCACCCCCCACCGACGTGGGACTCTACGAGGTGACGCAGAATCCAAGCGATCGCTGGAAATACAAGACTCCCAGCCTGCGTAATGTGGCGCTTACGGCGCCCTACATGCACAACGGCACCTTCAGCACCCTGTTGGAGGTTGTCGATTTTTACGCTATGGGTGGTGTCCCGAACGAACTGCTCGATCCCCTGATCCGTCCGCTGGGTCTGACTGACAGGGAGAAGCAGGACCTGGTCGCCTTTCTGCAATCCCTCACCGGAAGCAATGTGGATACCCTGGTGGCCGATGCCTTCGCGGCACCTGTGGGTGATGTGCGCAAGGGCGACCCCAGCTGGGTACACGGTAGTGAGGTGGAGGTGCGTTGAATGGTAATACCAGGGAAACGATTGCTGCTTCTGCTGTTGTTCAGCACACTCTCGGTCACAGTCACCTGGGCCAGCACCGAGGAGCTTGGTGGCGATTTCAGCCTTACCGATCATAACAACAACCCCTTCGAGCTTCGCCAGCTCCAGGGTAAGCTGGTGCTGCTTTTCTTCGGCTACACCTACTGCCCGGATATCTGTCCCACCGAGCTGGCGAATCTGGCTGCGGTGCTGAATGAGTTGGACGGCCAGGCGGAGCGGGTGCAGGGCCTGTTTGTCACCCTTGATCCCACACGCGACACCCCCGAGGTACTGCACGACTATGTCCGCTATTTCGACGAAGGGTTGGTCGGTTTGACCGGTAGCGAGGCTGAGGTGGCGCAGGTGGCGAGACAGTACCGGGTCAACTACCGACGGCATGCAAAGGCGGATGGCAGTTACAGTATCGACCACTCGGCCAACCTCTATCTGATCGACAGCCAGGGAGTACTATCCGCAGTGGTGCCTTATGGGTTGCCGCCGACGCATGTACTCGACATGGTGCGTGGATTATTGAACGAGGATGGCTGAGACTAAGCCTCAAGCTTAACCTTGGCGGCAGGATTAGATGACAACAATGGGCCTTCACACAATTCTGCGATCCGGATTCGGCCTATTTGATTGGCCGCTTAAACACGGCGGACAAGTGGTACGGATTATGAATTCTGTGAGCCGCCTTGGATGTGGTTTGACCTGGCCGATCCTCTGTTTTGCCGTGTCCATGTCGATTCCATGCACGCTATCGGCTGATGATGGAGTGCTGCCAGAAGTCAGCCCGACCCCTGCGCCTCCCTTCAGCCTGCACGATCCGCAAGGGGGCAGGCATCAGCTCCAGGACTATCGGGGCAGGGTGGTGATTGTCAACTTCTGGGCAAGTTGGTGTGTGCCCTGCCGTCGGGAGTTACCGTCGATGAATCGGGCCTGGGCAGAATTGAGCACCAAGGGGATCACCATGTTGGCGATTAACCTGGGGGATGAGGTTACTGCGGTGAAGGATTTCCTGAGTGACTTCCCCATCGATTTTCCAGTTCTGCTTGATCAGCAGGGGCGTACTAGTCAGGAGTGGCAGGTTAGGGGTTTACCCACTACCTTCGTACTGAATCCCCAAGGGGAAATTGTCTACCGGGTGGTCGGCGAGCGGGAGTGGGACGATGTTGTCCTGCTGCGCAAGGTGAAGGCCTTGTTGCCGGGAACATAAACCAATCTCCGAATACCTTTCCATCTCACCATCACACGCCTAAGGGGCTTCAAGCAACTCCTTGCTCTCGAGAGCCTCCCTTGACAAGGGCGCGCTTCATCAAGATCAAGCGGCTTGGTGATGGTAAAAACCGGTCAATTGTTGGTAAAATCCCTCCGCAGTGATCAATATATGCATTGATATGGAATAGCAGCAAGAGGACAGCATAGTGGCAGCACAGTCGACACAGCAGAGTAACCGCCGGAGTCTGGCAAAACGTTTCAACCTGTCACTTATCCTGATGTATGTCGTTACTGTCCTGGTAACAACACCAGTTGTTTATATTATCACCAAGCAGCAAGTCTATAACCGGGCGGAACAGGAGCTGGTGCTGCTGGTCGATGTGGTGAAATCGATTCAGGACTTTATTGCTAACGATCTTCGACCTCACTTCATGAAGGAGAAGATTTTCTATTCTCCATCCTTCTCCGGGATTGTGGCTACATCCAGAATTGCCAAATATCTTAAGCAGAAGCAGCCTCAATACTACATCAGCAATGTTTCTGACAACCCATTGAATCCAAATAATATAGTTCAAGGTCTTGAGCAGGATCTATTGAGTCGGTTCCGAGATGATCGGAATTTGGCAATAATGACTACCAGTGGTGAAATCGATGGCCAGAGCTACCTGGTAAGTTCCGCGCCGAAGATCAGTAAAAAAGGCTGCCTGCGCTGTCACGGAAAACCGGAATCGGCACCTGAGGATGTGAAAGTCACCTACGGTACAGAGAGCGGCTTTGGCTATCAATCCGGTGAGGTGGTGGGCATCAGTGTAGTGGGTGTACCCTTGGAGGATGTGCAGTCCCTGACGCTTAAGCGCAGTCTAATTGTGATCGGTGCAATCACATTGCTGTTTGCGGTTCTTTTCATCGTCGTGAATAAACTCGTTAAGCGTCTGATACTGGTGCCGATTACGGAGATTACCACTGTAGCCACGGCTGTGAGCCATGGTGATATCAGCCGCGAGGTGCGTGTAAAAGATCGGAAAGATGAAATCGCGGATCTGGCAAATGCCTTTGAACTCATGCGGCGTAGTCTGGTTGCCGCCATGAAGCGGATGAAACGTAAATCCTGATTGGTTT
Organism: gamma proteobacterium symbiont of Ctena orbiculata; assembly: GCA_003094555.1. Taxonomy (GTDB): domain Bacteria; phylum Pseudomonadota; class Gammaproteobacteria; order Chromatiales; family Chromatiaceae; genus Thiodiazotropha. The sequence continues at coordinate 11,700 of NATW01000193.1, read as the reverse complement.
GGGGCGTGAAAGATCAGCTATGCAGGATTTTGCTTAGGGTCACGTAGGCTTGGTCCTTGAACTGTTCCATCTCGTCAGGGTTGTCTATCTCTTCTGATAACTTATTGATCAGATCCTGTGTTAGCTGGGGTGTGGAGCAGAAGTCGCCTACTTCCTCCGCTGTATCATCAAATACAATCTCAGCTATGGGCCCCACATGCTCTGCCAACAGACTTTTCAGTTTTTGGCACAGGATCTCCTTTTTCTCTTCTTCGATCGCTTCGATGTGGGAAGTACTAGTGGATGAAACAGTGGGGCTGGGCTTATTGTTGATCTGTGGGTTGCGTAGCAGATTGAGTATCTCATGCGTGGGTGGCAGGTCGTGGAAAGCCTCGACTAAATCCGATAATTCCAATCGGTAACTGCCACCGGTAATGCTGCTGATCAGGGGAATAGCCTTTCGCCCCCGTCTTGCGCCGAAATAGAGCGCATGAATACGACCCCTGTTCAGTGCGATCGTGATTGCTCGATTGCTTTCTGAATGGACAAACAAAGTACCGGTAGTCTGTTTGTCAACCAGTTCGGTTAGGAAATCCAGTATTTGAGAATAGGGAAGGTTTTTTTGCATTCCAATTGCTGCGAAGAAATGAGGTTTGTTTAAATATATATAATGAGCAATGATTAATCCAGTTATCCATATGAAATTACACTAATATCTCGAATTGATCTGCAACTATGGTTTTTTATAATGAGACCAATTTTCATTACACGATAATTTATTGTACGCCCCGCATTATAAAAAAATCACTGTTTAATTATTATATTGCTCACCTAACCCGGCATTGCAGCAGAACCCAGCTTCCCCCTGACCGGGCATGCTGAGTATCGGCTCTAGTGTTTATTAGTGTAGGGCCAGGCGTTGGTATTGATCTGCAGCCACACGAAATAGGTGATGAGGTGCGCCTGTTCAATATTCTAATGACTTCAACTCATAGAGCACTTGACCGCCTGCAAACACATCATTCGACAGGGGCTCCTCCCGTAACAGCTTCACCAGGCCGACACCCGGGGCATACCACTCTGTCGTATTTATCAATATCTCCTCATAACCACTTTTTGCATCGGCGTAGAGGGTGAGGTTTGCCTCGCCTTCAACCCGGATGCAGTTATCGAAACGGCCGGCGGTTACAACTACGGTTTCATCCTCCGCCACGATCTGGAAAGTCATCTTGAGATTCATTCCCCGGGTTAGTCGCTCTGTATAGGGATAGATGCGGCGTAGTACGAATGGATATGTGGGATTGCTCCAATGTGTCCCACTCCTTAACGGGTATTTGAGTATCCAGTGGGGGGAGCTTTCGATAGTGGGTTTACTCTCGATCAGGGTTTGCTTTGCATTGCGATAGATGCCGTCACTGTTCTCAACGATATAGTAGCGGGTGCCGTCGCTGGTAATGCGTACCGCATGCGGTACACCCATGATCGATTCCGGCTCTCCCATGCGTATAGAAAAATTGGCGTGCCGAATGGTATCGTTAACCTCGGTGGTAACGGAATAGTCCCATTGCATCCCCTCCTGCAATGGGAAGTAGCTCGAACTATCCATTGGCTCGTTGGAGCAGGATGCAAGTATCAACACTGACAGAACAAGGAGAGGGATGATGCTCATTTTTCAGGCAATGCAGGATCGGGAAGGGAGTAGATCTCAATCTTATCCCGTTGTTCTCCAATGCGGGTGAAGTCGAGGGGTTGCCCTGGTTTTTTGGCAACAGCGGTTTTTCTGCCTAGCTGAATTATACCGTTACGCATATTGCGTAACGCATCGTCAAGATTGGAGTGAAGTTCCTTGTTGTATTCCAAATTATAGGCACGTGGATCATCCGCCGGCTCACCACTGCTGAGGTCGGTTGCCCAGAGGGTGATGGTTCCGGGCGATCCAGTTGTCTTGTCGGGTTCATCAACCACTGATGCGTGCAGAAGAAAGCGTTGCGGAACATCGATCCTTGCGGGCCAGCCCTGGACCGCTTGCCACCCCTGATAACTGATGAAGTAGAGTGCTGTTGTGGATACAACGATAAATGCCCTAATCAGGATCGGAAAACTGCTGGCTATCAATGCCGCGGCTGCCAACACGGCCAAAGCGACATATGCGAGTAGCAACAGTAGCAGGGATTCACTCATATCTTACCTACCTGGACAATCGATTTTTCAAGAGTATTGATATTGCTGACCTGTCCATCGGTACCGATGGTGAAGCGTATCGCTGTCTTCTCCTCGCCAACCCGTTCGAGCCTGTGGGTTGCATAGTGCAGCACTTTCAATGCGGGGTTGACCTCCGCCAGATAGACGGTTACCGCAACAGGCTGCAGCGTCTTGCTGTTGTAATAATGAATGTTGATGACATATTCTCCCGCCGGACGACCGCGTATGGTCACTATCTCCTGGTTCAGTGGGTTGATCACCGTTTTACCGTCTATCAGCAGGGTATCGTTGGCCATACCGCGATCATCTCTATCCAGATGCATTAGACTTGCCTGGGGGTTCTTGAACCAGATCAGCTCACCGCTTGGTCCTTCGACCCAGGTATCGATATCATCGGGACTGTTATCGGCCCAGGTTACCGAGATCAGGAAATCGGCCTTGGGCGTGATGGTGCCGCTCTTTACGGGTGGATTTAAAAACATCAAGGCGACCAGAAAAAGAAAGGTGAACGCAAGCAGGGCGTTGAACAGCAGGTCGGTGAAAGGGTCCGCATCAAACTGCCGGCTGTTGCGAAACATGGCCATCTGATCACTGTTCCCTGCCAGCAGCTTTGAACAGGCGTGTTTCAGTGAACTCTACTGCTTCTGATACCAGGCGATCCGCGGCGCGATCCAGGATCAGATACTGCAACCCGAGTAACATGCTGCAGCTGAGTCCCATCAGGGTTGTGTTCAGGGCTACTCCCATACCAGTGGTCATTCGTTGCAACAGGCCCTGTATGTCGGATAGGTCGAACGATTCCAACTCAGCCACCGGCGCAAGCATTAATATGAATCCGACCACAGTGCCGAGCAGACCAAGTTTCACAAGTAGCCCGCAGATAAACCAACCAACTTCATGCTGGCCTCTGGTTCGTTCCGCCATCACCTGTGCCAGCAGCTGGGTATCCTGGCTTCCTTGACTGGATTGAGTCCGGCTGTGCATTGCGGCAACTCCTGCAATCAACTGACCGGAGAGGGAGTCTCTTTCAGGTAGCTGGTTTTCCATCCACCAACGATTGCTACTCTGACCAGGCGGATTGGTAGAGGTGAATAGCACGATACGATCGAGGGCGCTCTGTTCCTGTGACAAAAAGAGTGTCCGCACCGCACAATGGCAGGTAGCGATAACAAAGAGTATCAGGATGATCAGCGTGATACGGCTGGGATCAGACAGCAGAGCGGTTTGCAGCAGGCCTATTTCCCAGAATATCCAGCTGATAAACAGCAGTAATCCGAGCAAAAGGAGCCACTGTAAGAAAAGGCCATATGGGGTTTTTGTGTAGCGCAATTCTGGGCACTCGTTATTATTCGAAATCCTGTGATAAAAAAAGCATGCTCCGTGCCAGTTACCTGTACCCAGTATCTATCCCTATCTATCATGGAAATCATCTATCGGCGCCTAATATGTGTTCACATATTGAGCATTGTCGGCAGTTTTTGAACAATGCCCGATGCCATCAGCGGGAGACGGGTGGCATTGCTTGCCGTGAGCGTCCAGCCGACGCCTTGCCTGGCAGTGACTAAAGGGGGCAGGCACAGTTGTTGCTATTACTTCACTTATTTCGTGTCGATAAATATCAGTAACATTTCAGTCAGGGGAGATACAAACAATGGTTAGGTTGAAGTTGTCTTTAACCACTGTGATCGCGGCAGTCGCATTTTTTCTGGTCTCTGTTGTACATGCAAAGGATGAGCAAATGTTGGCCCTGGCCAATGCTTCCGGTTGTTTCATCTGTCATAAGATAGCACCAGAAGCCAATCCCGATGATCTTCCACTCGCACCGAGCTATCAAGAGATCGCGTTACGCTATAGGGGCGAAAACGATGTGTTCAGCCCACTGCTTGACCGGGTCCTGCATGGCACGGTCTATCAGGACCAGGCCTGGAGCGGCAAGGTCGGAATGCGGTTCATGCCGCCGAACGTAAATGTCACTCGAGAAGATGCCTCTTCCCTTCTCCACTGGATACTTAAGTTGGATATAGATCCTGAGGTTGCAGAGCGGCTTATGTATCACGACAGAATGCTGGCCCTCTCTACTGTCAGCGGTTGCACCATCTGTCATCGGGTAGATCCTGTCAAGGAGATGCGTGTCATACCGCTTGCACCGTCATTTAAAGAGGTGGCTGCACACTACCGGGACAGACCTGGTAGTAAGGATAGATTGCTGGAGTCGGTACTGGAGGGAACCCAGGGTAATCAAAAGGTATGGCAAAACGTCAATATGCAATTCATGCCACCGAATGTGGCCTTGAAAAAGGATGAAGCTGCTGAGTTGGTAAATTGGATCTTATCCCTCGATACCAAGGGGGTCGCTATACCCATGGAGCCACCTAAAGGTATGCGCTCTTCCAGCCAGTGATCAGAATGGACTAGAGCCTCTCTCGCTATTGCTTCACTGTGTATAAAGATTTCACGGGGTTGTGTTCAGAAACTGCACACCTGGAGCAGTGTCTCCGGATTGGGGGCTGCCGGATAGGATCCATAGGTGATTTTTTTCCTAGTATTTTAGGTATTTATCTCTAATTTACTGATCCAACTGGAGTTGGATGTTGTGCGTACTCTGTTGGTATGTATCTTGAAAGTTAATCCGTGTTACCTCTGTTGTCAGTTGGAGGCGACTTTTCCATAAACCATATACAACAGATAGGAGAGAGAATCACGATGCATAAATGGTCTAAACCGAGGTATCAAAACCTGCGTTATGGTTTTGAGATCAATCTGTATGTAAAAGTGCGATAACTTCGGTCTTGCGTAGAAGATGTGGCGGGGGAGCTTTGCTCCCCCGCTTTTTGTTGTGGAGGTCATTTGCCTCGTTCAGTAACAGCATGTGACCGGTTTTCCAGAAGGCTCAATAGACACCCTGATTGTTGAGAAAGTTGCCCAGCTCTTTATCGCTTTTAAAGATATGAATTAGCACCCAGTCAGAGGAGACATCATAATCGGAGCGGAATGTCGGGCTCTTTCCTTGTGTGACACTGGCGACCAAATTACCAAGATGTTGCAGCAAAACATTGTGTTCATGTAGATGCTCTTCATACCCTGGATAGTTATACTGTTTCATCAACGCATCTTCTGTTGCGAAGTGGGTTCGTGTGTGTTCATTCAAATCGATTAATAATTTTTCCAGGACCTCTTTATCCTCACTCCCTTCCACCGCGGTATGCAGATTGTTGACGATATCGAGCATTTCTTGATGTTGGTCGTCTATCACTTTGACGTTGACACTGAATTCGTCGCTCCACGAAACGATTGGCATATTGTTCTCTCTATTATGTGAATTATGTTACCAGGCGAATATCCATGCTCCATTCCTAGAATGGTCCAATAGCATATGCCGCTCATTCGAATTATGCGTCATTTCCAGGATAGGCACCTCATTAACAGAGAATTTTTTTATTTTAATCTGTTTTAACCAGGACGCATGTGAGGTGTAAAGCTGCTTTCCTATTGGTGGGCGGATTGGTAGAAAACCCTTGATAATCTGTGCAAATAGGCAAAAACAGTGAGTGCTATATATAGAAACTGGAAAGTAACCTTCCAAATTCTATAATAAACGATAAGAAACATTCCATCCTAATTATCCATTACCCGTACTTATCTGGAAAAATAGTATCGAAAACAATGGCTAACCCCAACGAAGGAGGTTGGCGCGTGGTTTGCACATAGTGTTTTCAATTATCCCTGGCCCCAGCCGGAGTCCCGTATGTCCGAATTGCAGAATGTACTGATCCTTGGTATTGGAAACCTGCTTTGGGCCGATGAGGGTTTTGGGGTGCGTGCAGTGGAGTCGCTGCAGCGTCAATACCGTTTCCCTGACCATGTGCGTCTTCTGGATGGAGGTACCCAGGGTATCTATCTGGTTCAGCATATCCGCGAGGCGCAGATACTGGTGGTCTTCGATGCGGTTGACTATGGTCTGCCTGGTGGCAGCCTGAAACGAGTTGAGGGTGATGAGGTACCCAAATTCATGGGTGCTAAAAAGGTAAGTCTGCATCAGACAGGGTTTCAAGAGGTGCTCGCCATGGCGGAGATGCTGGGTGACTATCCCCAACATCTTCTTCTGGTGGGTGTGCAACCCGTTGAGCTGGAGGACTACGGCGGCAGTTTGCGGGAGCCTGTCCGGGCCCAGATAGGGCCAGCGATCCACATGGCTCTGGATTATCTGCAAGGGCTTGGCATAGAGGTCGAGCGGCGTGAAACGCCACTCTCACCCGACAGCGGTTTGCAGGGTGCTATCTCCGATATCAGGCGCTATGAGAGTGAGCGGCCCTCGGAACAATATGCCTGTCGGGTCGGAGACGCAAGGGTTCTGACGTCGTCACAGTTTGATCTGGCCTACCGTCCGGCTCCCCTTGAGCAGAATGCCCTGTGTGTGGATGTGGATACGCATCTCGATAAGTACCGTAACCAGGGGGATCAGTGATGTGTATCGGTCTGCCGATGCAGGTCCTCTCCATTCACCCTGGTTATGCCATGTGTGAAGGGATGGGTGAGCGGCGCAGGGTGGATACACTCCTGGTTGGCGAACAGCCGGTGGGTAATTGGTTATTGGTATTTCTCGATACCGCCCGCGAGGTGCTGAGCGCGGCCAGGGCGAGGGAGATTGAGCAGGCACTGCAGGCTCTCGACCTCGTGATCAAAGGCGAGACTGAAATCGATCATCTTTTCGATGATCTGGTGAATCGCGAACCACAATTACCGGAACATCTTCGGTTGAATAAATAGCAGGAGAGACCTATGTCATCACCGCTGATCAATGACCTCGTCGAGAGCAAAGGGATTGCAACAGTCAGTGAAAACTCGCTTGAGGATTTTACCCGTGCACATAAACATACACTGCTCTTCTTCACCGAGAACCCGGTGCAGTTCCCAGAGAGTAATGATGTGGCGGTGGTGCTGCCACTACTGATGGATGAATTTGCTGGGCGTTTTCAGGTGGCCATAGTCGAGCGTGATTGTGAACACCAGCTGCATGCGCGTTTTCCCTTCGATGGCTGGCCGGCGCTTGTGATGTTGCGGGATGGCACCTACGCGGGGGCGATCTCCCGGATGCAGGATTGGGACGTCTACCTGACAGAGATCGAACGCCTCTTGAATGCCCAACCCCGAGCGACCCCAAGTTTCAAGATTCCTGTGGTTAGTGCTTCCGGGCAGTGCCATTAAGAAGGAGTGGTAAAAAATTATGAATGAAATCGACATACCTATAACTGTCACCGGTCCTGGTTCCCAACCGGTGGAAGAGGATGGTGCGGAGCTCGACATCCTGCAACTTCCCGACGAGATGTCTACCTTCAGCATGCCGCAGATACCGGAGCCGGATCAGGTGCAGAGTCTCGACAAAGGCATGTTGGCATTAACCGAGTTGGACAGGGTGTTGCAACAACAGGCCAAGGTGAGAGACATAAAACCCGAAGTGGTCGATATATCACACCTGGATGGGGATAACCGCAGCTTGGTCGATCAGGTACTCGGTGAGGGCGAGGTAAGCATGCTCTACCAGGGTACTGATAGCAGTGCCAGAATTCAGGAGTCGGTGATGGCGGGTATCTGGCGTGTCAGATACTTCAATCAGCAACAAGAAACGACTACCGATACGATCGAGGTGGCGCAGGTGCCCAGATTATGCCGACGTCATGTCTTCAGTCACGCGGCGCATCGTGTCGATAGCCAACTCCAGTCAATACCCGAAGGCGTATTGAATGCCCCGCCTCTGTTCGCGGAGATCAATGACAAGGTCGCCGAATACCGACCCGGCAGAGAGAGCCATGTCATCAATCTCACCCTGTTACCTCAGACAGAGCAGGATCTCTCGTTCCTGATCGATCGCCTGGGTGACGGTCCGCTCACCATACTCTCCCGCGGTTATGGCAACTGCCGTATTACCAGCACCGCTGTGCAAAATGTCTGGTGGGTACAGTATTTCAACTCCCAGGATAAGAATATTCTCAACACCCTCGAGATAGGCGATGTGCCCGCAGTCGCTGCTGCCGCCAAGGAAGATATTCAGGAGAGTGCCCAGCGCTTGAATGAGATCATGGAGGCCTACCGGTGAGCGAGGCCTTCTTTGCCGGTTCCTATGGGGGCAATGATGACAAACTCCGTGATGACAGCCTCCTGGAGTGCAAGATCTGTTGGTATGTCTACAATCCCGCAGATGGCGACGACTATTGGCAAATCCCACCCGGGACGCCTTTTTCAAAATTGCCGTCGAACTGGAGCTGCCCAAATTGTGACGGCAATAAAAGTGACTTCATGGTGGTGAGGGATGCATCGTGATCTGTCCTGACTATCTCATTCAAGGCCTGGAGTGCCAGTTTCGGCATATACAGCAGGAGCGCATGCAGGGACTGCCATTGCTCAATCCCGCCCTACACGTGGAAGCAGTTGGGTTTTGTAAATGGAACGAATACTGTCTTGGTGTTTTGATCACGCCTTGGTTTATGAACCTGATGCTGTTGCCACCGGAAGGGGATAGCTGGGAGACGATGGGGGTTGGCGATAAGCAACTCCATCATATGCCTTCCGGCCCTTATGAGTTCATCCTTGGCGAAGAGGAGGGTATAGGTCGTTATCAGATGTGTTCACTCTTTTCTCCGGTATTCGAGTTTGCCGACCAGGCCACGGCAGTGGCAACTGCAGAGGCGGTGATGGATGCGCTGATGTGTGCTGAACATCGGGATGGGGTCTCGACCCGTGAAAGTGAGATCGAGCGACTTTGGAAGGGAGAATCCGGTGAGCAGGCAGTCGATGAGGAGGTGGACTTGGAGGAACAGGAGAGACCTGCCCTGAGTCAACGCCTTGAGCAACCACTGAGTCGACGTGAGCTGCTGCGTGGAAAGCTCAATCAGAGCCAGGATACAGAGCAGTGAAGGTTGAGGGTGAAATTCTCATTCAGCTCAATTGTCGGCAGGAGCACGTACAAAGTGTCGCCATCCGTTCAAGTCGCCCACTGCAGTTAACCCATCTGTTTGAGGGTAAGCCGGTCAACGAACTGCTTGGCCTGGTGCCTATGCTTTACAGTGTGTGTGCCACTGCCCAGGCATGTGCAGCGGTACAGGCGTGTCGCCAGGCGATGGAGATAGATGAAAATGCCCAGGTCGAGTTGGCCGAGATGATGCTGGTCACAGTGGAGACCGCCCGTGAGCATCTTTGGCGCATCCTCATAGACTGGTCCAAACAAGTTGACGCCCCGGTAAATCGAGCCATGGTTGCAGGGTTATCGAATCTGCTGCCACAAGCTAAACAGGCATGCTTTAAGGAGAGTGATCTGTTTACCCTGCAGCCGCGACCGAAAGTGGTTCAAGAAAGGTTCTCGTCTGTCATTGAACAGATAGAGAAAACAGCAGATGATTCGATCTTCTCGCTCTCCCCTGCGGACTGGTATGCCAAGTCCACTATCGAGGAATTCGATACCTGGCTCGAAGCGACATCGACACCAGCATCCATACTATTGCAGCGCCTGAGGGACACCCAATCGGCGCAACTGGCGGATGCCGGTTGCCACCCCTTGCCCACTATCGATCCGCCAACGATGTGCCACCGATTGGCGCAGCAGGATGCGGATAACTTTATCGCTGCTCCCGACTGGAAGGGTGCTGTTTTCGAGACCACGCCATTGACCAGAACGGCCACTCATCCACTATTACAACAGCTTGCAGAGCGCTATGGCTTCGGTTTGTTGACACGCATGGTGGCCAGACTGTTGGAACTGGCGTCCCTGCCGGACAGATTGAGCAGCCAATTACAGGTATTGATGGAGAATCGTGTCGATCCTGCAAGCGCATCCACAAGGGTGGGTGCGCAGCAAGGATTGGGTGAGGTGGAGGCGGCGAGGGGGCGTTTGATACACCGTGCCGTGGTGAACAAGGATGTGATTGCCAGTTACCAGATAGTGGCGCCCACGGAGTGGAATTTTCATCCCCGTGGCGTGGTCGCCAGAGGCTTGATGAGTCTTCATGCAAAGGAGATCGTCGCCTTAAAGCAGCATGCCGATCTCTTCATCAACGCAGTCGATCCCTGCGTCGGTTATCGACTCGAGGTCGTTTGATGCATGAGATGTCCCTATGCGAGGGGGTGCTGAATGTACTGGAGGAGCAAGCCCTCAGCCAAGGATACAGCCGGGTCAAACAGGTCTGGTTGGAGATCGGTTCCCTGTCAGGCGTGGAACCCGAGGCGATGCGTTTCAGTTTCGATGCGGTGATGAATGGGAGTATTGCCGACGGGGCGCGATTGGAGATCATCCGTCTGCCGGGTGAGGCCTGGTGCATGCAGTGCAGTAAACCGGTTCAGGTATCGGCCAGATACCAACCCTGTCCGGAGTGCGGCAGCTATCAGTTGCAGGTAACCGGTGGTGACGAGATGCGGATCAAGGAACTTGAAGTCGAATAGCTGAAGAGTTTTAAGTTTTAAGTTTTGAGTTGGAAGGCACCCAACTCGCAATTTCTTTCTTTAACTCAAAACTTAAAACTCAAAACTCAAAACTTTTTAAAAAGATTCGGGGTGTTTTATGTGTACAGTTTGCGGTTGTGGCGAAGGCGAGACCAAGATCGAGGGTCATGACCATCAACATGATCATGATCACCATCATCATGCTCATGGCGAGAATGGGCATAACCATGACTATGGTCAGGGTCCCGCCCATGCCCATGCGCCCGGTCTCACCCAGTCGAGAATGGTGCAGATCGAGCAGGACATTCTGAGTAAGAACAACCAGTATGCCGCTGCCAACCGCCACTATTTTCATCAGCACGGCATATTGAGTCTGAACCTGGTCTCCAGTCCGGGATCGGGGAAGACGACCCTTTTGACCCGTACCATCGACGATCTGCAGGCGCAGTATGGCATCAGTGTCATCGAGGGGGATCAGCAGACCGCGAACGATGCGGAGCGGATACGCGCCACCGGGGCGAAGGCGTTGCAGATCAATACCGGCAAGGGGTGTCATCTGGATGGCCATATGGTCGGTCATGCCCTGGAATCGTTGAAACCGGAGCAGGGGAGCCTGCTGTTCATCGAGAATGTGGGCAACCTGGTCTGTCCTGCCGCCTTCGATCTGGGGGAGGCGCACAAGGTGGTGATCCTCTCCGTCACCGAGGGTGAGGACAAGCCGATCAAGTATCCGGATATGTTTCACGCCGCCGACCTGATGCTGTTGAACAAGATCGATCTGCTGCCCCATCTCGATTTCGATGTACAGCGCTGTATCGACTATGCGCAGCGGATCAATCCAAAGATCAAGGTGCTGCAACTCTCCGCCAAGACCGGCGAGGGGATGGCGGCCTGGTACCAGTGGATCGCGGCCAGCCGGCAGATGGCAATGGTCGGGCATCCGACGGTATCGGCTTAATTCAAGTCCGCAAATGAACGCAAATAAACGCTAATGTTCACGATTATTTTCCGTTTATCGCATGAGGTTGGTGTCTGGCGGTTGTCTTTCGCAGTAGCGGCAGGGATGCCGCGTAAGCCCCGTCAGCAAAA
>NATW01000192.1 GCA_003094555.1 gamma proteobacterium symbiont of Ctena orbiculata | reverse complement strand
GTGACGGGTGCCTGCGACCTGCCGGAGGGAGTGGAGATGGTGATGCCCGGCGACAACGTGAAGATGGTAGTGAAACTGATTGCGCCGATCGCGATGGAAGAGGGTCTGCGCTTTGCGATCCGCGAAGGCGGCCGGACCGTGGGTGCCGGTGTGGTATCCAAAATTATCGAGTAAGATCGGTATTGAAATCTGCGGGGCGGGTCGAAGGCCCGTCCCGCTTTTACTATTTTAAGGCCAATAGCTCAATTGGTAGAGCAGCGGTCTCCAAAACCGCAGGTTGGGGGTTCGATTCCCTCTTGGCCTGCCATACAAATCGGCATACGGAACTATGAATTCTAAGTCCCAAGTAGAGGCATCGAGTCTCGATACTGTCAAGCTGCTGCTGGCGGTGGGGATCATTGTGGCTGGTATATACGGGTTCTATTTCCTGGATGACTACTCACAACTCTTGCGTGTCCTGGGTCTGTTGGCCCTGGTGGGCGTATCCTCGTTTATCGCCTATCAGACGGCGGTAGGTAGGACCGTATGGGATTTTGCCACTTCCTCCAAGGTCGAGGTGCGGAAGGTTGTATGGCCTAGCCGGCAAGAGACGATGCAGACCACCTTGATTGTGTTTGTCATGGTGCTGATCATGGGTATCGTGCTGTGGCTGTTCGATATGATGTTGGGCGCAATCCTCAAGGCGCTGACCGGAACGGGATAAGGAGACGTTATGGCAATGCATTGGTACGTGGTCCATGCCTACTCCGGCTTTGAATCCCAGGTCCAGCGTTCACTCAAGGAGCGCATCGAGCGTTATGGCATGGAGGATAAATTCGGCGACATCCTGGTCCCCACCGAAGAGGTGGTGGAGATGCGCGCCGGCCAGCAGCGTAAAAGTGAACGTAAGTTCTTCCCTGGTTATGTGCTGGTGCAGATGGAGATGACCGACGATACCTGGCATCTGGTAAAGGATGTGCCGAAAGTGATGGGATTCATCGGTGGTACGGGCGATCGTCCTGCACCGATCTCCGAGAAGGAGGCCAATTCCATACTGCAGCGGGTACAGGAGGGGGTCGAAAAACCCCGGCCGAAGGTTTTGTTCGAACCCGGCGAAGTGGTACGTGTCATCGATGGGCCTTTCAACGATTTCACCGGTGTGGTCGAAGAAGTCGATTACGACAAGAGCCGTCTGAAGGTGTCAGTCCTTATATTCGGCCGCTCAACCCCGGTGGACCTGGAATTCGGTCAGGTTGAGAAGGGCTAAGCGCCCAAACAGTTTTTTTTGATAGTGAAACTATGGGGAGCCTGGGTGAGAGTCCCATGCGTTTGTACCCAAGATAGAGGTAAACATGGCTAAGAAGATAATGGCTTACATCAAGCTTCAAGTGAAGGCTGGTGAAGCAAATCCGAGTCCGCCTGTCGGTCCTGCCCTGGGTCAGCATGGCGTCAATATCATGGAGTTCTGTAAGGCCTTCAACGCAAAGACCCAGAGTGTGGAGAAGGGGTTGCCCATTCCGGTGGTCATCACCGTCTACAACGATCGCTCTTTCACCTTCATTACCAAGACGCCACCCGCTGCGGTGCTGTTGAAAAAGGCTGCGGGACTGCAGAAAGGCAGCTCTACGCCCAATACAACCAAGGTTGGCACGGTAACCCGTCAGCAGCTGGAAGAGATCGCCACCACCAAGATGCCGGACCTGACAGCTGCGGATATGGATGCGGCGGTACGCACCATCGCTGGCAGCGCCATGCAAATGGGTCTCAATGTCGAGGGGGTAGATTGATCATGGCTAAGATGACGAAAAGGGCCAAGGTAATCCAGGAAAAGCTCGAAGCCGGTAAGCTCTATCCAGCAGATGAGGCTTTCGGTCTTATCAAAGAACTGTCGACGGTTAAGTTCAGCGAGTCCGTTGATGTCAGCGTCAACCTGGGTATCGATGCGCGAAAATCGGATCAGGTGGTGCGCGGCGCCTCGGTGCTGCCTCACGGTACGGGGAAGACAGTGAGGGTGGCTGTGTTTGCCCAGGGTGCGAATGCTGATGCCGCCAAAGAGGCCGGTGCCGACAAGATCGGGTTTGAGGATCTGGCTGAGGAGATCAAGGGCGGCAATATGGATTTCGACGTGGTGATCGCTTCTCCGGATGCGATGCGCGTGGTTGGGAAGTTGGGACAGATTCTGGGTCCGCGTGGCCTGATGCCTAACCCCAAGGTCGGCACTGTTACGCCGAATGTGGCTGAAGCGGTGAAGAATGCGAAGGCCGGCCAGGTGCGTTACCGCACCGACAAGGCGGGGATTATTCACTGTTCCATCGGCAAGGCCGATTTCGAACCGCAGAAATTGAAAGAGAACCTGGAGTCCCTGTTGGTTGCGCTGATTAAGGCGAAACCGAGCTCGGCAAAGGGTGTCTATCTGAAAAAGGTGACAGTCTCTTCGACCATGGGGCCTGGATTGACACTCGATCAGGCGTCCCTTGCCATTTGATAGCAATTTTATGCTGCCAGGTATCTCGCTTGGGGTGCCTTGCCGCGAACTAGAACTTTGGGGTGCCGGCCTGGCCGGTGCTGTCAAAGACCGCAGGTGCATGCTTGGATATGCTTAATCACCGCCTGCGCAGATGGAGCACCCCCAATCAGGAATTTCCTGGTGATGGTGTGCGTGTGTTTATGACACCCAAGGTGTCATGTGTGTTGGGAATGAAATATTTCCCTTTATCAGGAGGTAACGACTTTGCCACTAAATCTTGAGCAAAAGAAAGCCATCGTTGCCGAAGTCAATGACGTAGCGAGCAGTGCGCTGTCAGCAATAGCCGCTGAATATCGTGGGCTGACGGTTGAACAGATGACCCAGTTGCGGCGTGATGCGCGCAACGGTGGTGTCTATCTGCGGGTAGTAAGAAATACCCTCGCCAAACGCGCTCTCGATGATACGGATTTTGCCTGTATGCAGGAGGGTATGACAGGGCCTTTGGTCCTCGCCTTCTCCCAGGAGGATCCGGGTTCAGCAGCGCGCGTCATTAAGGACTTTGCCAAAGAGCACAAACTTCTCGAGGTCAAAATGGTATCCATCGGCGGCAAGTTACTTGCCCCCGGTGACATCGATGCCCTGGCCACGATGCCGACCTATGATCAGGCAATCAGCATGCTGATGGCCGTCATGAAGGCACCGGTTGAGAAGCTGGCTCGCACTATGAACGAAGTGCCTGGCAAGCTGGTCCGGACTGTGGCTGCGATCAAGGATGCCAAAGAGGCGGCTTGATCGGCTTTAACTTTATACACCTAAACGTGCAAACAATTTTTTCAGGAGTTCAATAATGGCTGTTTCTAAAGAAGAGATCCTCGACGCAATCGCCGAGATGTCCGTCATGGACGTGGTCGCGCTGATTGAGGCAATGGAAGAGAAATTTGGTGTTTCCGCGGCTGCGGCCGTGGCTGCTGCGCCGGTTGCGGCAGCTGGTGGCGGTGAAGCTGCTGCGGAAGAGAAGACCGAGTTCGACGTGGTATTGGCTGAGATCGGCGGTAACAAGATCGCTGTCATCAAGGCTGTTCGCGGCATGACCGGTCTGGGCCTCAAAGAGGCGAAGGAGGCGGTCGAAGGTGCACCGTCCACGCTGAAGGAAGGTGTCAGCAAGGAAGAGGCTGAAGAGGCCAAAAAGCAGTTGGAAGAGGCGGGCGCCAAAGCCGAGATCAAATAAGATTCTCGTCTCGATCGTCTGCAGACAGGTGCGGTTGGGGCTGGTGGCGCGAGCCACCGGCCTTTTCCCGCTTGTCACGCGGGTGTTTTGCGGTCCCGATACTCGGGAATCACTGAACCCTCGCTCACCTGAACTGAAAATGATTCAGGATTTAGAATATATAGGCGTTGCTCATCAACCGGCTGGATGTCGGATTTTGACTTCGCAATCACCAAGCCTTTGACACAGAGGGACGGCAGCATGGCCTATTCTTTCACCGAAAAAAAGCGTATCCGCAAAGACTTCGGTAAACGACCCAGCATCCTGGATGTACCGTTTCTGTTAGCCACCCAGATCGATTCCTATCGCGGGTTTTTACAGGATGGGGTACCACCTGAAGAGCGACAGGACATCGGGTTGCATGCGGCGTTCAAGTCTGTGATGCCGATTACCAGTTATTCGGGCAACGCAGTTCTCGAATATGTTAACTACAAGCTTGGTGAGCCCGTATTCGATGTTCGGGAGTGCCAACTGCGAGGTACAACCTACGCGGCACCCCTGCGTGTGCTTGTGCGTCTCGTTATCTATGATAAGGAGGCCCCTGCCGGTTCCAAGGTGGTCAAGGATATCCGTGAACAAGAGGTCTATATGGGAGAGCTTCCCCTGATGACCGACACCGGCACCTTCGTGATCAATGGCACCGAACGGGTCATCGTGTCACAGTTGCACCGCTCTCCAGGCGTCTTCTTCGATCATGATCGCGGCAAGACCCACTCCTCGGGCAAGCTACTCTTTTCTGCCCGGGTCATACCTTATCGTGGCTCATGGCTCGACTTCGAATTCGATCCAAAGGACAACGTCTTTGTGCGCATCGATCGTCGGCGCAAACTGCCCGCGACCATTCTGTTGCGCGCGCTGGGTTTCGATACCGAACAGATTCTCGAAATGTTTTTCGAGACAGACACCTTCAGCATTACCAAAAAAACCCTGAAAGTCGATCTGGTACCAGAGCGTTTGCGTGGTGAAACCGTCAGTTTTGACATCAAGGTAAGCAGCAAGGTCATCGTCGAAGCCGGAAGGCGCATTACTGCGCGCCACATCCGCGATCTTGAAAAGGCAGGTGTGAAGAAGCTGGATGTGCCTCGGGATTTCGTCTACGGCAAGGTCCTGGCACACAATATCGTTGATAAGGAGACAGGTGAACTGATCGCTGAGGCGAATACCGAGATCACCGATGAGTTGTTTGAATCCCTGGTCGAGAACGGTGTGAAGAAGCTGAATACGCTCTTCACCAATGACCTGGATCACGGATCATTCCTGTCCGATACCCTGCGCATCGATCCGACCACCAATGAGCTGGAGGCCCAGGTCGAGATCTACCGCATGATGCGTCCTGGTGAGCCGCCGACTAAAGAGGCGGCGCAGAATTTGTTCAACAACCTGTTTTTCACTTCGGATCGCTACGATCTCTCAGCCGTCGGCCGGATGAAATTCAACCGCCGTCTGAGTCGAGAGGATGAGATTGGCGAAGGTGTGCTATCCAAAGATGACATCATCGATGTGCTGAAGGAGTTGATCAATATCCGTGACGGTAACGGTGTTGTGGATGATATCGATCACCTGGGTAACCGTCGTATACGTTGTGTTGGTGAGATGGCCGAGAATCAGTTCCGTGTCGGGCTGGTGCGCGTCGAGCGAGCAGTGAAAGAGCGTTTGACCCAGGCCGAATCCGAAGGTTTGATGCCCCAGGAGATGATCAACGCCAAGCCGGTCTCCGCGGCAATCAAGGAGTTTTTCGGTTCCAGCCAGCTGTCCCAGTTCATGGATCAGAACAACCCGCTTTCCGAGGTGACCCACAAGCGGCGTGTTTCAGCCCTCGGCCCAGGTGGACTCGCCCGCGAACGAGCAGGCTTCGAGGTGCGTGATGTACATCCGACCCACTACGGTCGTGTCTGCCCAATCGAGACGCCTGAGGGCCCGAATATCGGTCTGATCAACTCGCTGGCGGTGTATGCGCGCACCAACAAGTTCGGTTTCCTGGAGACCCCCTACCGGAAGGTGGTGGATGGCAAGGTGACCAATCAGATCGACTACCTCTCCGCAATCGAGGAGGGACGTTTCGTTATCGCCCAGGCCAATGCATCGCTTGATGGCAAGGGCAAGTTGACGGACGAGCTGGTCTCATCCCGTTTCCAGAATGAGTTCACCCTCTCCAGCCCGGATAAGGTGCAATACATTGACGTCTCACCAAAACAGATCGTCTCTGTCGCGGCTTCATTGATCCCATTCCTGGAGCATGATGATGCCAACCGGGCGCTGATGGGTTCCAACATGCAACGCCAGGCCGTTCCCGTACTGAGGGCTGAAAAACCCCTGGTAGGAACCGGTATCGAGCGCGTGGTGGCGGTCGACTCGGGTGTTACCGTGGTCGCCAAGCGCGGCGGTGAGATCGAATCTGTGGATGCGGCGCGTATCGTGGTGCGGGTAAACGACGATGAGACCGAGGCGGGTGAGCCGGGTGTGGATATCTACAACCTGACCAAATATACCCGTTCAAATCAGAATACCTGCATCAACCAGCGACCCCTGGTGAACGTTAGGGATGTAATCGCGCGGGGCGATGTGTTGGCCGATGGTCCTTCCACCGATATGGGTGAGCTGGCACTGGGCCAGAATCTCCGCGTCGCCTTCATGCCCTGGAACGGCTACAACTTCGAGGATTCGATTCTTATCTCTGAGCGTGTCGTGCAGGAGGATCGTTTTACTTCGATTCATATCGAAGAGATGACCTGTATGGCCCGTGATACCAAGCTTGGTCCTGAAGAGATCACTGGTGATATCCCGAATGTGGGTGAAGCGGCGCTCTCCAAACTGGATGAGTCCGGTATTGTCTACATCGGGGCCGAGGTGCGTGAAGGGGATATCCTGGTCGGTAAGGTAACCCCTAAAGGCGAGTCCCAATTGACCCCGGAAGAGAAGCTGCTACGGGCCATATTCGGTGAAAAGGCGTCTGACGTAAAAGACACCTCGTTGCGTGTTTCTTCCGGCATGGTCGGAACCGTTATCGATGTCCAGGTGTTTACCCGCGACGGCGTTGAAAAGGATGCCCGGGCGTTACAGATTGAGCAGGTCGAGTTGGACCGGGTGCGCAAGGACCTGGATGACCAGTTGCGCATCATGGAAGATGACACCTTTCAGCGTGTGGAAAAGATGCTGATGGGCAAAGTGGTTGACGGCGGTCCTAACCAGATCAAGGCGGGTGCCAAGGTCACCAAGGGCTATCTGGCCGAGATGGAGCATGACAAATGGTTGGAGATTCGCCTGCGCAATGATGAATCGGCTGCCCAGCTGGAGGCTATCGCTGAGCAGATCAAGGTGCAGCGCGAGCTGTTCCGCGACAAGTATGAAGAGAAGAAACGTAAGTTGACCGCCGGTGATGACCTCGCCCCTGGGGTATTGAAGATGGTCAAGGTTTATGTGGCCTTGAAGCGGCGTGTGCAGCCCGGAGATAAGATGGCTGGACGTCATGGTAACAAGGGCGTTATCTCCACCATCGTACCGGTTGAAGATATGCCTTTCGATGAGCATGGCGAACCGGTGGATATCGTACTCAATCCCCTCGGCGTACCCTCGCGAATGAACGTGGGACAGGTGCTCGAGACCCATCTCGGCTTCGCGGCCAAGGGTGTGGGGCGCAAGATCGGCGCGCTGTTGGATGCCCAGGGCAAGATTGTGGAACTGCGTAAGTTCCTCGAAAAGGTCTACAACAGCAGCGGTAAATCCGAGGATATAAAGTCGTTGACCGATGCAGAGGTGTTGGCGATGTGTGACAACCTCAGACAAGGTGTGCCGATGGCGACCCCGGTGTTCGATGGTGCACACGAATCCGAAGTAAAGCATATGTTGGAACTGGCGGGATTGCCGGAGAGTGGTCAATGCAGGTTATACGACGGCCGGACCGGTGACTCGTTCGAACGTGAGGTCACGGTCGGTTATATGTACATGCTCAAGCTGAACCACCTGGTGGATGACAAGATGCATGCCCGTTCCACCGGGCCGTACAGCCTGGTGACCCAGCAACCCTTGGGCGGCAAGGCGCAGTTTGGCGGTCAGCGTTTCGGTGAAATGGAGGTATGGGCGCTGGAGGCCTACGGTGCCGCCTACACCTTGCAGGAGATGCTTACGGTCAAGTCGGACGATGTCAACGGTCGTACACGCATGTACAAAAACATCGTCGATGGTAACCACCAGATGGAAGCCGGTATGCCCGAGTCGTTCAACGTACTGGTCAAAGAGATCCGTTCGCTGGGCATCAACATCGAATTGGAACAGGACTGAGGACTGACCCTGGTCAGTAACCGAATGCAGGAGAGACGATCTTGAAAGATCTACTGAATATTCTAAAGCAGCAGGGTCAGACCGAAGACTTCGACGCCATCCGAATCGGACTGGCTTCACCGGACATGATCCGTTCCTGGTCCTATGGCGAAGTGAAAAAGCCGGAGACCATCAACTACCGTACCTTCAAACCGGAACGGGATGGCCTGTTCTGTGCCAAGATCTTTGGCCCGGTCAGCGATTATGAGTGCCTGTGCGGCAAGTACAAACGACTCAAGCATCGCGGTGTGGTGTGCGAGAAGTGCGGTGTGGAGGTAACCCTGGCCAAGGTACGGCGTGAACGCATGGGGCATATCGAACTTGCCAGTCCGGTGGCCCATATCTGGTTCCTCAAGTCATTGCCGTCACGCATCGGTCTGTTGATGGATATGACCTTGCGCGATATCGAACGGGTACTCTATTTCGAATCATTCGTGGTGGTCGATCCCGGCATGACCCCGCTGGAGCGTGGCCAGCTGTTGACTGACGAGCAGTATCTGGATGCCATCGAAGAGAATGGTGATGAATTCGATGCCCGGATGGGTGCGGAAGCGGTCTACGAATTGCTGAAGACCATCGATATCCCGGAAGAGATCAAACGTCTGCGTGAGGATATCGACGGCACCAACTCCGAGACCAAGATCAAGAAATTCACCAAGCGGTTAAAATTGCTGGAGTCGTTGAACGAATCGGGCAACCGTCCGGAGTGGATGGTAATGACGGTACTCCCGGTATTGCCACCGGAATTGCGCCCCCTGGTTCCCCTGGATGGCGGCCGCTTCGCCACCTCGGATCTGAATGACCTCTATCGTCGGGTGATCAACCGGAATAACCGCCTGAAACGGCTGCTTGATCTGAATGCGCCGGATATCATCGTACGTAACGAAAAGCGCATGTTGCAGGAGTCGGTGGATGCGCTGCTCGATAACGGACGGCGTGGACGGGCCATAACCGGCACCAACAGGCGCCCGTTGAAGTCCCTGGCCGATATGATCAAGGGCAAGCAGGGGCGTTTCCGTCAGAATCTGCTCGGCAAGCGTGTCGACTATTCCGGGCGTTCGGTGATCGTGGTGGGTCCGACCCTGAAACTGCATCAGTGCGGTCTGCCTAAGCGTATGGCGCTGGAACTGTTCAAGCCCTTTATCTTCAGTAAGCTGCAGCTGCGTGGCCTGGCTACGACCATCAAGGCGGCCAAGAAACTGGTGGAGCGCGGCACCGGCGATGTCTGGGATATCCTGGAAGAGGTGATTCGCGAACATCCGGTAATGCTTAACCGGGCGCCGACCCTGCATAGACTCGGTATCCAGGCCTTCGAGCCTGTACTGATCGAAGGCAAAGCGATCCAGTTGCACCCGTTGGTCTGTACCGCATTCAACGCCGACTTTGACGGTGATCAGATGGCTGTCCACGTGCCCCTCTCGCTGGAGGCCCAGCTGGAAGCGCGCAGCTTGATGATGTCGACCAATAATATTCTCTCCCCCGCCAATGGGGACCCGATCATCGTGCCCTCGCAGGATGTTGTATTGGGCCTCTATTTCATGACACGTGAGCGGATCAATGCCAAGGGTGAGGGATCTGTCTTCAGTGATATCAAGGAAGCCAAACGTGCCTATGAATCGGGCGCTGTCGATCTGCAGGCGCGGGTAAAAGTCCGCCTGGAAGAGGTGATTGTCGATGAAGATGGAAACAGAGACGAGAACATCCGCATAGTTGATACCACTATCGGTCGGACCCTGGTATTCGATGTGGTTCCCCAGGGTCTGCCCTTTGCGCTGGTCGACCAACCGATGGGTAAAAAGGTGATCTCGAACCTGATCAATGCCTGTTATCGCAGGTTGGGTTTGAAGGATACGGTGATCTTTGCCGATCAGCTGATGTACATGGGATTCCGTTTTGCCACCCGTGCCGCCGTCTCTTTCTGTTCCAACGATATGGTAGTGCCGGAGGAGAAGACCAAGATTCTCGGTCAAGCCGAAGCAGAGGTGAAAGAGATCGAGAATCAGTATACCTCCGGTTTGGTGACCAATGGCGAGCGCTACAACAAGGTGGTCGATATCTGGTCCCATACCAATGACCAGGTGGCGAAGGCGATGATGTCCAAGCTGGGCAAGGAGCAGGTGCTCGATCGCGAGGGCAAGAAGGTCGAACAGGACTCCTTCAACTCAGTCTATATGATGGCTGACTCCGGAGCCCGTGGCTCAGCTGCCCAGATACGTCAGTTGGCGGGTATGCGCGGTCTGATGGCAAAACCTGATGGCTCTATCATCGAAACCCCGATCACTGCGAATTTCAGAGAAGGTCTCGATGTATTGCAGTACTTTATCTCTACCCATGGTGCCCGCAAAGGTCTGGCTGATACAGCGTTGAAGACCGCCAACTCGGGTTATCTCACCCGGCGTTTGGTTGATGTGGCCCAGGATATGGTAGTGCTTGAAGAGGAGTGCGGTACCGAAGAGGGTCTGCTGATGCAGCCCATCATCGAGGGTGGAGATGTGGTAGAGGCGTTGCGCGAACGTATTCTCGGACGGGTTACCGCGGTACCTGTGTATCGTCCCGGATCGGATGAGGTTGTATGTGAAGCCGGCGTCATGTTGGACGAAGAAGGGGTCGAAAGACTTGAAATGGCGGGAGTTGACCAGGTCATCGTTCGTTCCGCCATCACCTGTAATGCGAAAGTAGGTGTCTGCGCCAATTGTTATGGTCGAGACCTGGCGCGTGGGCATCTGGTGAATCGAGGTGAGTCGGTGGGTGTCATCGCGGCCCAGTCGATTGGTGAACCGGGTACCCAATTGACCATGCGGACCTTCCACATCGGTGGTGCGGCCTCGCGGGCGGCTTCTGTGAATAATATCCAGGTCAAGGCTGCGGGAACGGTCAGACTGCACAATATCAAGACCGTAAAGCACTCGAGTGGACACTTGGTTGCCACCTCACGTTCCGGTGAGCTGACGGTTGTGGACGAGGTCGGTCGCGAGAAGGAGCGGTATAAGGTGCCCTATGGCGCGACGCTGCAGGTCGATGACGGGAGTGGTGTCGATGGCGGTCAAATCGTTGCCAACTGGGATCCACACACCCACCCGGTTATTACCGAAGTGGCGGGTGTGCTGCGTTTCGAGGATTTTGTCGATGGGGTCACAGTGCAGAAGAAGACCGATGAGGTCACCGGTCTGAGTTCCCTGGAGGTCATCGATCCCAAGCAGCGTCCTGCTGCAGGCAAGGATATCCGTCCGATGGTGAAGCTGGTGGATGCCAAGGGAAAGGATCTGAATATCGCCGGTACCGACATTCCAGCCCACTACTACCTACCCGCGAATGCGGTGGTGAATGTGCAGGATGGGGCCGACGTGGGCGTCGGCGATGTGCTGGCGCGTATTCCTCAAGAATCTTCCAAGACCCGTGATATCACAGGTGGTCTGCCCCGTGTTGCCGATTTGTTCGAGGCACGCAAACCCAAGGATCCGGCAATTTTGGCAGAGGCCACTGGAACCGTCAGCTTCGGTAAGGATACCAAAGGTAAGCAGCGGCTTATCATCACCGATTCCGATGGTGAGCAGCATGAAGAGCTGATCCCCAAGTGGCGGCATGTAAACGTGTTCGAAGGTGAGCATGTGGAGAAGGGCGAAATGATCTCGGATGGTGAGCTCAATCCGCATGACATCCTGCGCTTGAAAGGGGTGACAGATCTTGCCGAGTACCTGGTCAAGGAGATCCAGGACGTCTACCGCTTGCAGGGCGTGAAGATCAACGATAAGCATATCGAGGTGATTATTCGCCAGATGCTGCGTAAGGTTGAAGTCACGGCTTCAGGCGATGGCCGCTTCCTGAAGGGTGAACAGGTGGAGAAATCCGCGTTGTTGGAAGAGGCGGATAAATTGCGTGGGGAAGACAAATATCCCGCTCTCTTCGAGCCCTTGCTGCTCGGTATTACCAAGGCATCCCTGGCCACCGAATCGTTTATCTCGGCCGCATCCTTCCAGGAGACGACCCGGGTACTGACAGAGGCGGCGGTGCGTGGCCTGTCGGATCGTCTGCATGGATTGAAAGAGAATGTCATCGTGGGTCGCCTGATACCCTCTGGTACCGGGCTCTCCTACCATACTGAACGCTACCGTAAACGCCATGAGGAGCAGCTGGTTTCCGAGGCGAAACCCGAGCTGGTGGTGGAAGAGGTGGAGCAGGCGTTCAAGGAGGCACTCAACACCCCTGAATCGGAGTAGCCGGGTTGCGGGCTATTTTGGTTACACTCTCTTGACAAGAGGGTGGTGCGGGCATAGAATGCGCGCTCCTTAGACAGGCCGGCCTATGCCGGCCTCTCGTTTCTGCCTCTCAATTATTCGTCTAAGACGTTGTTGAGTAAGGTTTATTCTGACCAGAGAAATTGCATACGCTTTCTGTTGTAAATGTCGCAGCAGAAAGGGTTCGACTTCTCCGGTTTTTTTTATGCAAAGTACAAACATCACGTCCCTGGAGACGGAATAGATGGCGACAATTAACCAACTGGTGCGCAAGCCCAGGAAACGTAGAGTCCAAAAGAGCAATGTACCGGCATTGGATGCCTGTCCGCAGCGGCGCGGCGTGTGTACGCGTGTCTATACCACGACACCGAAAAAGCCCAACTCCGCATTGCGTAAGGTTGCTCGTGTCAGATTGACCAACGGCTATGAAGTTTCAAGTTACATCGGTGGTGAGGGTCACAACCTTCAGGAGCACTCGGTGGTACTGATTCGTGGCGGCCGTGTGAAGGACTTACCTGGTGTTCGCTATCATGTGGTGCGCGGCAGCCTCGATACCTCGGGTGTCGAAAAGCGGCGTCAGGGTCGATCCAAGTACGGCGCGAAGCGTCCGAAAAGTTAACCGTCTGTTAGACAGACACTATTCAACGAGTTTGAGATAGAGCAATGCCAAGAAGACGAGTTGCAGCGCGGCGTGAAACACTGCCCGATCCCAAGTACGGAAGCGAACTGTTGGCCAAATTCATCAATATGGTGATGCAGGATGGCAAGAAATCGGTTGCGGAGAAGATCCTTTACGGCGCCTTGGATACAGTAGTCGATAAGCGCGGCGGTGAGCCGCTTGAACTGCTTGAGACAGCGCTTGAGAATGTGCGACCGCTGGTGGAGGTTAAGTCCCGCCGTGTCGGTGGTGCTACCTATCAGGTGCCGGTAGAGGTGCGTCCCAA
Source organism: gamma proteobacterium symbiont of Ctena orbiculata (assembly GCA_003094555.1). Classification (GTDB taxonomy): domain Bacteria; phylum Pseudomonadota; class Gammaproteobacteria; order Chromatiales; family Chromatiaceae; genus Thiodiazotropha. Next base: position 2,414 of record NATW01000192.1, on the reverse strand, counting down.
TCGTCGCAACTCGCTGGCGATGCGCTGGTTGATCGATGCATCACGCAAGCGTAGCGAGAAATCCATGGCGTATCGCCTGGCGGGCGAATTGATGGATGCCTCGGAGAACAAGGGTGCGGCGGTCAAAAAGAAAGATGACACCCACCGAATGGCAGAGGCGAACAAGGCATTTTCTCACTATCGCTGGTAAGCGAAATTTAATTAACCCTAACTTAGCTCTTTAAAAACAGGTTTGTAACGTGGCACGGAAAACTCCTATCGAGCGCTATCGCAATATCGGTATCATGGCGCACATCGATGCTGGTAAAACGACAACGACTGAGCGTGTGCTCTACTATACTGGTGTGTCTCACAAAATAGGTGAGGTGCATGACGGCGCTGCAACCATGGATTGGATGGAGCAGGAGCAAGAGCGCGGTATTACCATTACCTCTGCGGCCACGACCTGTTTCTGGAGTGGTATGGGGCAACAGTTCCCGGAACACCGCTTCAATATCATCGATACTCCCGGACATGTGGACTTCACCATTGAGGTAGAGCGCTCTTTGCGCGTGCTCGACGGCGCAGTTTTTGTGCTGTGTGCCGTAGGTGGTGTCGAGCCCCAATCTGAAACGGTTTGGCGTCAGGCCAACAAGTACAATGTTCCGCGTATGGCGTTCGTCAATAAGATGGACCGTATGGGCGCCGATTTCTTTCGTGTCGTCGGCCACCTCAAGGACCGCCTTGGCGCAAACGCCGTTCCTATTCAGGTGCCGGTGGGTGCCGAAGAGGGCTTCAAAGGGGTTATCGATCTCATCAAGATGAAGTCAATCGTGTGGAGCGAAGAGAATATGGGTGCTCAGTTCGAGTACGCCGATATTCCCGCTGATCTGCAGGATACCTGCGATGAGTGGCGCGAGCACATGGTCGAGGCCGCGGCAGAGGGAAATGACGAGTTGATGGAGAAATATCTGGAAGAGGGTGATCTTTCAGAAGAAGAGATTCTTACCGGTCTGCGAGAACGTACCCTGCGACTCGAGATCGTGCCGGTTACCTGTGGCTCGGCCTTCAAGAATAAAGGCGTCCAGGCTGTGCTGGACAAAATTATTGAAGTCATGCCTTCGCCGGTGGATGTGCCGGCGATTACCGGTATCCTGGATGACGCGGATGGCACTGAAGAGACACGTCCCTCCGATGACAATGCACCCTTTGCTGCGCTGGCCTTCAAGGTTGCAACGGATCCGTTTGTCGGTACCTTGACCTTCTTCAGGGTCTATTCGGGGGCGCTCAAGTCGGGTGACTCGGTATTCAATCCGGTGAAGGGCAAGAAAGAACGTATCGGTCGTATCCTGCAGATGCACTCCAACTCCCGTGAGGAGATCAAGGAAGTGCTGGCGGGTGATATCGCGGCCGCAGTGGGACTGAAGGATGTCACCACCGGTGATACCCTGTGTGCCCTCGACAAACCGATCACCCTGGAGCGCATGGAGTTTCCCGAACCGGTTATCTCGGTGGCGGTGGAGCCAAAGACCAAGGGCGACCAGGAGAAGATGGGTATTGCGCTGTCAAAGTTGGCGCAAGAGGATCCCTCATTCCGTGTCAGCTCCGACGAGGAGTCTGGCCAGACCATCATCTCCGGCATGGGTGAACTGCATCTCGATATCATCGTCGATCGCATGAAGCGTGAGTTCAAGGTCGAAGCCAACGTTGGTGCGCCCCAGGTGGCCTACCGCGAGACCATTCGATCCTCCATTGAGCAGGAAGGCAAGTTCGTACGTCAGTCGGGTGGACGCGGTCAGTTCGGTCATGTCTACCTGCGCATCGAGCCGCAGCAGGCGGGTGATGGTTACGAATTCGCGAATGAGATCGTGGGTGGCGCGGTGCCCCGCGAGTATATCCCCGCGGTTGACAAGGGGGTGCAGGAGGCGATGGGCAACGGCGTCATGGCCGGCTATCCCATGGTGGATATCAAGGTGACCCTCTACGATGGATCCTACCATGATGTGGACTCCAGCGAGATGGCCTTCAAGATCGCCGGCTCCATGTGTTTCAAAGAGGGTGCGCAGAGGGCCAGGCCGGTTCTTCTTGAGCCGATGATGAAGGTAGAGGTCATCACCCCAGAAGAGTACATGGGCGACGTGATGGGTGATCTCAACAGTCGCCGTGGCATCGTGCAGGGTATGGATGACACCCCTGCTGGAAGGCAGATCAAGGCGGAAGTACCGCTCTCAGAGATGTTCGGTTATGCCACCGATCTACGCTCGGCCACGCAGGGCCGTGCCAACTACAGCATGGAGTTCGCCAAGTATTCAGAGGTGCCGGCAAACATTGCCGACGCCATCATCAAGAAACAGTAACGGGTATAGGGGTAGCACTGTGTCCAAGGAAAAATTCGAACGCACAAAGCCGCATGTCAATGTGGGCACGATTGGTCA
>NATW01000191.1 GCA_003094555.1 gamma proteobacterium symbiont of Ctena orbiculata | reverse complement strand
AAACGACCGATATGGGCATCCCAGACTTCACTCCCTTCGTGATGACTGGTTGCCTTGCCATACAGCCTGAGAATCTTGGGATCACCCTCGAAGGCACAGAACATCAAGGTCATGCGCCCATCTTCCATCAGGTGGGTTGCCGTTTCATTACCGCTCCCGGTGAGATTGAGCCATACCAGTTGCTGGGGATCTATGATACGCAGACTGTCCAATCCCTTGGGTGAGAGATTGATCCGCCCTTCACTCGTCCCGGTGGCAACAAAGAAGAGCTGTTGTCGAATTATAAAATCGATATGTTTATCGCTGATCTGATCGTGTTGTTTACCCATTGAGTTCTACTTGTAAAAAAAGCTGTTATTTATCCATTTTCACCTTACCGCCGAAGAAGCGGCCGGTGAGACTGTTCTTGGTTTTTAACAACCACTCCTCCCGTTCCTCCAAAAGCTGCCGGGAGAGAGAGACCAGTGAGCGTACAGATCGCGTACGGGTGATATCCATACGTATCTCTGTCTGTAGTGTGGCTGTTGCCCAGGGACCACCGTTGTGCTTTCGAATAAACTTGCGTATCTGCGCGTGCAGGGCGTTGCGCAGTAGGGCGACCACCTCCTCTTCTGCCTTTTCCGGGATCTTGCCGACCAAACCATGCTTCAACTTCTTGGCCTGATTGGGGGATACCAGTTTAAGGGTCACGCAGTCATTCAAAATCAAGTATTCCATATCCGAGCGTAGATCCTTGAGGCGCTCCGGCATCGACTTGGCATCTGGCACATAACCGGTGGCCTTCTTGTTGGCATTCAATATTTTTGGCGCTTGCTCGTCGCTATCAACCTCATCATCCTCGTTTTCATCAGATGCGGCACTCGACTCTTCACTTTCAACGGGGTCACTGACTTGGCCGATTTCTGACTCCAACCATTCAGCCTGCTGGTTGAGCAGTTGGTGGAAATCGGCGGGCGTGCTCTCATCATGGAGCATAGCGCTAATCGCCTGGTGCATGATATCCGTGTAGTACCCGATGATGGTTGGATCCGTGACACCATGGGCCTGGCAGATTATAAACACCCGCCCCTGGATATTTACCTGCATCATCTGTTCGAACTGACTATCCATCTCACCTACCTTAGCTGTAAGCTCCCACAGGCAAGCAGCTCAATCTTGGTGGAACTGTCGCCATATGATGCTAATCATAGGCGAAATTCACGATTCATCACCCAAACTGCATAATCGCATCCATCTCCACAGCCGCATCCTTGGGCAAGGCCGCCACCCCGATAGCGGCCCTGGCCGGATAGGGTTCCGAGAAATATTCCGCCATCACCTGATTCACCACTGGAAAGTCTCCCAGGTTGGTGAGGAAGACATTCAGCTTTACAACATCGGCCAGACTGCCGCCTGCAGCCCTGGCTACTGCCTGAAGATTATCGAAAACACGACGGATCTGCTGCTCAACATCTCCATCCACCATCTGCATGGTCTCAGGCACCAGTGGTATCTGACCTGACAGGTAGACTGTGGCGCCAACCTTGACCCCCTGGGAGTAGGTACCTATGGCCTGCGGGGCCTGATCGGTGCGGATGATTTCGCGGCTCATGTTCAGCTCCTGGTTTGGTTAATTTTGAATGTTGAATTATCGTTGTCTTCGCAAGGCTCACACTTTTTTAATCTCTGACAAAGGTGTGCGAAGCACACACAAATCAATTCAAAATTCACAATTATTATTTGATTCTGTTGATGCGCATGATCGAAGGCAGGGAGCGCACATGGCGCAGAATTTTCGCCAGATGCTTACGATTCTTCACCGTAATGACGAAGACAAGGGTGGACGAGAGTCCATCCCTTTCTTCAGAGCCTACATGCTCAATATTTGAACCCTGTTGGGAAATAACCGAGGCCACGGAGGCCAGCACGCCTCTTTGATTGCCGGATTCGACCCGTATCATCGTGGCGAACTCCCCAGCCACATCCGCCTCCCACTCCGCCTCGATCCACTTGTGGCCGTGCTTTTTATAGTCCCCGAGATTTGGACAGCCCTGCCGATGTATGACGATGCCCTTACCGGGATTGAATACACCGACTATGGCATCGTCAGGAATGGGACGACAGCACTTGGCGAAGTTCACCACCATCCCTTCTGTGCCTTTGATGGCCAGCGAGCCGGCTGGGATCTCCTGCTGTGGGGTGGATTCGTTGCTTTGCGGCGCCAACTCCTCTCCTGCCAACCGGCGAGCCAGCAACATCGGCATATGGTTGCCAAGGGCTATCCCCGCCAGCAGATCGTCGGGTTGTTCCAGTCGGAACTCACTCAATATCTGATCTATCCTTTCAGGATCGACCTGATCGAGGGTCAGTGATAATAGATTGAGTTCCCGTTCCAACAGGCGTCTCCCCAGGTTGACCGCTTCCTGGGTCTTCAGGTTTTTCAAATAGGAGCGGATATTGGCGCGCGCCTTACCGGTTACCACGAAGTTGAGCCAGGCCGGACTCGGTCCTGCGGTTTCGGAGTTGATAATCTCCACGGTCTGACCATTGTGCAGACGGGTGCGCAACGGCACCAAGCGCCGGTCAACTCGCGCGGCAACACAGGTATTGCCTACATCGGTGTGTACGCAATAGGCGAAATCGACCACGGTAGAGCCTTTTGGCAGAACCATGATACGTCCCCGCGGGGTAAATACGTAAACCTCGTCGGGAAACAGGTCAACCTTGACATGTTCGAGGAATTCCACCGAGTCCCCGACACCCTGCTGCATCTCCAACAGATTTTGCAGCCAGTCCGAGGCACGGGACTTGACCCATTGGCCACTTGCCTCACCGGTCTTGTACATCCAGTGTGCGGCAATACCCGATTCGGCCAGTTTATCCATCTCCTCGGTGCGAATCTGGATCTCGATAGGGATACCCTGGGGTCCGAAAAGCACTGTGTGCAGGGACTGGTAACCATTTGCCTTGGGTATCGCGATATAGTCCTTGAAGCGTCCCGGCATCGGTTTATAGAGATTGTGTACGGCACCGAGCACGCGATAGCAGGTATCCACCGAATCCACCACGATACGAAAGGCGAACACATCCACAACCTCGGAAAAACTCACCTTCTTCTTCAGCATCTTTTTATAGATGCTGTAGAGATGTTTCTGGCGTCCGAATACCTGCCCCCTCATATCTTCCTGTTCAATCCGGGCGCGGATCACCGACTCCACATTCTCCACCAATTCCCGATGATGTCCTCGGGCATCGGTAACGGCGCTCTTCAAGGCCCGGTAACGCATCGGCCAGTAAGCGGCAAAGCCCAGCTCCTCCAGCTCCAGGCGCATGCTGTTGATACCCAGCCGATTGGCGATGGGGGCGAAGATATCCAGGGTCTCTTTTGCGATACGGCGTGATTTTTCCGGTTTCATCACTCCCAGGGTACGCATGTTGTGCAAGCGGTCCGCAAGCTTGATCAGAATCACCCGGATATCCTTGGTCATCGCCAGTAACATCTTACGCAGACTGGCAGCCTGGGCCTCCGCCTGGGAGTTGAAGTCGATCTTTGAAAGCTTACTCACCCCATCGACCAGTTCCGCGATCTCAGCGTCAAATGTATCCGCGAGCTGCTCCTTGGCGGTGGGGGTATCCTCAATGACGTCATGCAGAATGGCCGCCATCAGGCACTTATAGTCCATCCGCATATCCGCCAGAATGCGCGCCACAGCAACCGGGTGATAGATATAGGGTTCGCCGGTCTTGCGATGCTGTCCCACATGGGCCTCAGCACCGAACAGATAGGCTCGATAGACCTCCCGGATATGGTCGGGTGAGAGGTAAGACTCGAGATAGGCACACAGGTCGCTGATCAGGAAACGCGGGGCATCCTGATCATCTTCCAATATGCCTAAGGGATTGTTCATTCACCTCTCCAGTGCCTGGTTCACCCTGCCTTATGGTCAGCCTGTGATATCAATCGATGTAGCCTGAATCCGGGACTTACCATAGGGGATCGAATGCAGCTTCCCTCAACAGCCATGACGGGTCAAGAAGCAGACTCAGTAATAGGGGGAATTCTGTGCCTATTCAACCTTGAGTTGCAAGGGTTGATGTTGTCGGTGTGAGAGTCGGGTGCGGCAGCCCTGGGCTGCCGGTCGAAAACGGTTATGGCAGGAGCGACAGGGTGATTACTTACCAGGCTCCATGGGAGTGATATCGATATCCATCATGGCCTCATCCACCAGCATCTCTTCCTCAGCCTCCTGCCTATCCATATCCTGGTGAGAGATCAATCCCTCAGCAATCTCGCGCAACGCCATCACTGTGGGTTTGTCGTTCTCCCAGGGAAGCAGCGGTTCAACGCCATTCACCAACTGACGCGCCCGTTTCGTGGCCAGCAGAACCAGATCAAAACGGTTATCCACATAGTCCATGCAATCTTCAACTGTGACACGTGCCATCGATGCTCTCCACAGGGGGCGAAATTGGGTCTTCGACCGGAAAAAAGGAAGCAGATAATAAACCATGCATCCATTAAAGCCAACTCCATGCTGCGTTTTTTCAGCACTATTCTCGGGAATCGGCAGCCTTATGGTGACTCGACTCGCTGAAAAACCGGGCCGGCGGTTCACCCAGGTTTTCACGGAACATGGCGATGAATGCGCTTGGACTGGCATACCCCAACTCGAATGCGACTTCGCCAACCGAGATCCCATCCGCCAACCGGTTCATGGCCTCCAACAGACGCAATCGCCGCCGCCAAGCGCCAAAACTCATCCCCAAATGGCTGAGGAACAGCCGTCCGAGGGTACGCTCACTGGCACCGGCGTGGGTCGCCCACTGGGCCAGGGTCTGGTTATCCGCAGGATTTTCCACCAGGGTATCGATGATCCTGCGGATTCGGGGTTCGTCCGAAAAGGGCAGATGGAAGGGGAACTGCTCGATCTTCTGCATCTGGTCCAGGATCACCAGCATCAGCCTCCACTCCGCACTCGCTTCCCGATATTGGTTGCCGATAAGGCTCGCCTCCAGGATCAAGGACCGCAACAACGGTGTCACTCTCAGCACGCAGCAGCTCTCGGGCAGCCCGGTCAGATAGGCGGGATCGATATAGATCGAACGCAGGGATACCGGTTGCGTCATCTCCACCTCGTGCATCTCCCCGGGGGGGATCCAGACCGCCTGGGCCGGGGGTACCAACCAGGCCCCCTTGTCCGTGGTCGTCCTCATTACACCGCGGATAGCATACAGCAGCTGCCCCCGCAAATGGGCATGCCGGGTCACCAACTCAGCCCCCGGTCTCTCCATGGAAACAGAAAGTACAGGTCTCCGGGCATCGACGACATGTCCCACATGGATCGAGGGATCAACTGTCTTTTTCTCGATATTCATTGTCATATTATAGCTATTACGCCAAAAGAAAAGGGGCCATAATCACACTATGCAAAGCTTCTCTCTAGCAAAACTCAGACGTCCCGAAATCCTCCTGCTGTTGATGGCCATCGCGGTGCCACTCAGCTTCGCGGCCTGGCAGACCCTGTTGAATAACTTTGCCATCGAGCGGGCCGCTTTCACCGGCAGGGAGATTGGCATACTCCAGAGCCTGCGTGAAATTCCCGGTTTTCTTGCCTTTGCCGTGGTATTTCTTCTGCTGCTGATCCGCGAACAGCGGCTGGCCTATATCTCCCTGGCACTGCTGGGAGTCGGCACCGCCATCACCGGGTTTTTTCCATCGGTGATCGGTCTCTATATCACCACCGTCATCATGTCCATAGGCTTTCACTACTATGAAACCCTGCAGACATCACTCGCCCTGCAGTGGATCGATAAAGCCCGCTCCCCGGAGACCCTTGGACGCCTGATCGCCGCGGGCTCTTTCGCCTCTATCATCACCTTCGGCCTGATCTGGCTGTTAGACGATCTGCTGGGCCTCGATTTCCAATGGATCTATTTGATCATGGGCGGACTCACCCTGGTGATCGTATTGATTGCCTGGTTGGCCTTCCCGCTCTTCCCGAAGAAGACCGAACAACATAAACACATGGTGTTTCGTAAACGCTACTGGCTCTACTACACCCTGACCTTCATGTCGGGGGCAAGGCGGCAGATCTTTGTCGTGTTTGCGGGCTTTTTGATGGTGGAGAAGTTTGGCTACAGCGTCTCTCAGATTGCCCTGCTGTTTCTGATCAACGCCACCATCAATGTCTTCCTGGCCCCACGCATCGGCCGGCTGATAGGCCGGATCGGGGAACACCGGGCACTGTTGATCGAATACGCGGGGCTGGTCCTGGTGTTTTGCGGCTACGCCCTGGTGGAGACCGCCTGGGTCGCTGCCGGTCTCTACGTCATCGATCACCTCTTCTTCGCCCTGGCCATCGCCCTGAAGACCTATTTCCAAAAGATCGCAGCACCCGAGGATATCGCCTCCAGCGCGGGTGTCAGCTTTTCCATCAACCATATCGCCGCAGTGGTCATACCTGCCCTGTTCGGCATCATCTGGCTGACAGACCCCGCCCTGGTCTTCTATGCGGGCGCCGCCATGGCGGGCGTATCCTTCGCTCTCTCCCTACTGGTGCCGGAAACGCCGACCATGGGCCGGGAGAGCAGGCTCGCATACTCCAATATCGGTATTAACTAGTTTCCCCCATCAGCACACCCCAAGGGTACTTCCTTCGGGCGCAGGGATGCGCTGTTGGGGCGTCGGAGAAAGATAACCGTCAGGCGCCTACCAGCATCCAGATAGTGTTACCGACATTGACTAACACCTCCTGTGCACCCCAGGTTATCAAACTACTCCCATTCGTCAGCAGGATGACATTGATTGGGAATATGGCTATCCTCAGCGCTCTTGTGTCTCAATAAATCGCGTGCCTAGTCCCGACCGACAAGAAAACAGAATGAAACCAGGATAAACAGGCCGCCTTGCAAAGAGACCCAGAAGCTCATTGTACGGTTCAAGCCGTAATGCGCCTGTAAAGTTGAAGCAGTTCGATGAAGATAAAAGTCAGTGAATTTATCGTCAGATACCTTGAACGCCTTGGCATAGATACCATTTTCGGTATGCCGGGGGCGCATGTTCTGCCGATCTACGATGCCCTCTACGACTCGACTGTTCAGGCCATTTTGGCTAAACATGAACAGGGGGCGGCCTTCATGGCCGGGGGTTATGCCAAGGCATCGGGAAAGGTCGCTGCTTGTATCGCCACCGCGGGACCGGGCGCCACCAACCTGATCACCGGCATCGCCAACGCCTACGCGGACAAACAGCCCGTTCTGGCCATCACCGGCGAGGCCCCCACCTATATCTTCGGCAAAGGGGGATTGCAGGAGAGTTCCGGTGAAGGCGGCAGCATCGACCAGGCCGCACTGTTCAAACAGATCACCCGCTACAGTAAAACGGTGGAGCGGACCGACTATCTGCCTCAAGTATTGATTCAGGCGAGCAAGGCACTGTTTGAATCCAAACCTGGACCTGTGTTGCTGAGTATTCCATTCAATGTACAGAGTGAGCTGATCGAGGAGGCACTGCTTGAGGATCTGACCATCAAGCCTGAACCGATCTTCAACCCGGTGCAGGAAAGTAAACTGGATCACTTCCGCTCTCTGCTCCTGGAGGCGAGCCAGCCGGTCATCGTCGCCGGTTACGGGGCCATTCGTTCGGGCGCCCGGGACGCAGTCAGCGCCTTCAGCCAATTACTGCAACTTCCTGTCGCCTCAAGTCTCAAGGGCAAAGGGATTGTCAGTGAAGACTCCACGCTCTCCCTCGGCAGTCTGGGTGTCACATCCAGCGGCAATGCCTACAAGTTCATTGTGGAAAAAGCCGATCTGTTGATCATTCTGGGCGCCGGTTTCAATGAACGTACCAGCTATGTTTGGGATCACTCCCTGCTGCGGGATCGAAAAATCGTTCAGATTGACAACGACCCGCATCAACTGGAGAAGGTATTCAAGGCAGACCTGGCAATCTGCGGCGATATCGGCGAAGTGATAAACGCTCTCATGGCGAGGTTGAGCGTGAAGCGTGAGGCTCAGACGCGTATCACTGAAACAGAGAACAATATTACCGACCTCAAGTCATCCAGCGAAGGTGACTACAGCATATTCAAATCGGGCTTTTCCCTCGCTGCGGCATTCTTTAACAAGCTGGCTGAACATTTCCCGCAAGGGATACGGGTATTCGATGACAATATGATCTTCGCCCAGAACTTCTATGAGGTCTCCAACGGCACCCAATACTACCCCAACTCCGGCATCTCATCCCTGGGGCACGCCATTCCCGCTGCCATCGGCGCCCAGTTCACCGCGCAGATGCCCAGCTTCGCCGTGCTTGGGGATGGTGGTTTTCAGATGTGCTGCATGGAGATCATGACGGCGGTCAACTATAAGCAGCCGCTGAATGTGGTACTGTTCAATAACGGCACCATGGGACTGATTCGAAAAAACCAACATCAACTCTATCAGCAGCGTTTCATCAACTGCGATTTCATCAATCCCGACTACAGCCATCTTGCCCAGACCTTCGGCATTAACTATAAACAGATAACAGCGCCGGAGGACCTGGATCACCTGTTCGAAACCTATGATTTACGCCAGGCAATCAACCTGATCGATATCACCATCGACAAGGATGCCTTTCCCAACTACTCCTCCAAGCGTTGACGATCTGTCTGAAAAATCCATACACAATGGCCTCAGACAAACTTCAAGCACTGCAAAGGTTTTTCACCCAACACGCTTCCCATCCATCGTTGCACAATGCCGTCGAGCATTGGCAAAAGCTATCGAACACCGACCTGACCAGCAAACATACCACTGCACTGGTCGAGTTGACTGACACTGCAAGCCTGCACCTTGAACACCAGATGCACCGCAGCGGCTATCCCGATGATCTACTCGACCTTCATCAACAGCTGTTTCTGGAGTTGGAGTCACTGATCGCCAATCAATCAATAGATGACCGACATAACTTCATTATCGTGATACCCGTCGCTGACAGACCACAGCATCTTCAAACCTGCCTGGACAGCTTGTACACCCTCTGCCGACGCTTCAATTATGGCGGCTTCGCACAACAGAAGTTCCAAAAGATAAGAGTACTGATTGCGGATGACAGTAAAGATCCGGATAACCGGGACTGGAACCGCAAGATACAACAACAGTTTTGCCAACTCGGACTCGAGGCCATCTACTTCGGTCAGGATGAACAACTGCAACAACTGGATAAACTGAGCGATAGTCAACGGGAAAATCTAGTCAGGATTCTCGGCGATCCACCAACCACGGCCTTTTATCATAAAGGGGCGTCTATCACCCGCAACCTAAGCTACCTGAAACTGAAACAGCTCATCGCTGGCGATAGCCACACATTGATCTGGTTCATCGACAGCGACCAGGAGTTCCGGGTCAACAGTCACCGCCATCGGGATGGTATCTATACCATCAACTACTTTCATCGCATCGATCGCATCTACACCTCCACAGAGACCCTGGTTTTGACCGGCAAGGTGGTTGGCGATCCCCCGGTGTCGCCTGCGGTGATGGCCGCTAATTTCCTGCAGGATGTCCTGGGATTCGTCTCTGACTGCGCCAGACTGCAACCTGAACATACATGCCAATTTCATCAGACGGCAACCACCCAGGGCGGTGACGCGGCCTACCATGACATGGCTGATCTGTTTGGTTTTCATGATCAACAGGAGTACTTCCGTTACAGCTGCCGGCTTCAGGACGAGCACGATCAACTTGCATGTTTCAACGATTTTTCCCGGCTGTTGAGTCACTTTTTCGATGGCGAGCACCTAACCCGGCAAAACTTCTACACCAACCCGCCAGCGGCGATGGAACTCACACCGGCACGTACCCTTTACACCGGTAACTATATTCTCAGCCACAAGGCATTGGACTACTTTATCCCCTTCGCGACACTCAAGCTGCGCATGGCCGGTCCGCAACTGGGACGCATCTTGGAATCCGAACTGGGCAATCGATTCGTATCCGCCAATCTGCCGCTACTGCATAAGCGCACCCGGGATCAGACCGGCGAATCCGAATTCAGACCAGGTATCGATAAAGGCCGGACGGGCATAGATATATCGGGTGAATTCGAACGTCAGTTCTTTGGCGATATCATGCTGTTCAGCCTGCAGGCATTGATTGAGCATGGATATCCGCGGCAAAAGATCACCGACGAACGGATAGCGCAGATCCTGATCACTACCGAATCCAGCATGCTGGATCGCTACAAGCAAATGCAACAAGAAATTATGGCCAAGCTGGAAACCCTCAAGCAACAGATCGATAATCGAGACCGCTGGTGGTTGCACTGTTACTTAACCACAGATGCAATTGAGAATATTCGACAATTCATAGGCAACATGGCCGGCAACTTCGGCGAAGGCTCTCCCGGTTATGCCATGATTAGTTCAATCCAGCATCGACAGCGGCGCAGGCAACAGATCCTGCAGGCATTGCAGTCATACACCGAGGACCGTGAAAACTGGCGGCAGCTCCTTACACAACTATTATGAATATCTTTATTCTCAATGCAGGCAGGTGTGGATCCTCAACCTTCGTTCAGGCTTGCAAACACATCAGCAACTTTTCCGCGGCCCACGAGTCCCGTTCAACCCTGACTGGAGATCTGCGCCTGGCCTACCCCGACAACCATATCGAGGCGGACAACCGATTGTGCTGGATGCTCGGACGACTCGACCAGAAATATGGCAACGACGCCTACTATGTTCACCTAACCCGGGATCGCCAAGCGTCGGTGGAGAGCTTCGTCAAGCGCATGGACTACGGCATCATGCGGGCATACAGGGAAGGTATCCTCATGGGTGGACAACAACAATCGGCGCTGGAGATCGCTTCCGATTATATGAATACCGTTTCGCGAAATATCTCACTCTTCCTCAACGGCAAGGATCACATAATGATGTTCAACCTGGAAAACGCCAGCAGTGACTTTGTCGATTTCTGGAATTGGATAGGCGCCCGGGGTGAACTGGATAAGGCCCTTGCAGCGTGGCAGATCCGCTACAACGCATCGGTTTAACCTGTCTCTTTCAGCACCTGGTTACAATCCACCTGCAATACCTCCGCGCCATGGGTGTGATCAACCCCTGATCTACCCAGAGATATCCGATTCCAGGCCCGCTCATGCAGATAATAGAGCACCATCTTGGTCACCACCTCGGTGAGGCCGATGGCCGCCGCCGTGCTCAGGCTGCCAGTGAAGAACCAGGAGAGCAGGATGGTGTCGATGGAGCCGGTGACACGCCAGGAGATCGCCTTCGCCAGACTGCGTATGGGGCGATCCGAGGTGACGGCCTGTTGCGACCGCTTCTCGGCCTTTTTGTCCGCAAAAGATAGCAACATCTGTCGTTACCCGCCTCAGGCTTCCAGGGCTACCGGTTGATACCCCGCCTGCAGGGCGCCTTTCTCATGCAGATAGGCCAACAGCTGGTTGACCGCCTCCGCCACCGAGATCTCACCGGCGGGTATATGCACCTCCGCTTTCTCGGGCACCTCATAAGGGCTGTCGATACCGGTGAACTGTTTGATTTCGCCACGCTCCGCCTTGGCATACAGTCCCTTGGGATCACGCTCGCGGCAGACCGACAGATCCGCGTCCACGAACACCTCCACGAACTGTCCCTCGGGCATGATCTCCCTCACCAGCCGGCGGTCGTCACGAAAGGGGGAGATGAAGGCGGCCAGGGTGATCAGACCGCCGTCGGCCATCAGCTTCGCCACCTCGCCCACACGGCGGATATTCTCCTGACGGTCATTGTCACTGAATCCCAGATCCCGGCAGAGACCGTGCCGGACATTGTCGCCGTCCAGCAGATAGGTGTGATAGCCCTGCCCGGTGAGGATCTGCTCCAGGGCCCCGGCGATGGTGGATTTACCGGAGGCACTGAGGCCGGTGAACCAGATCACCAGCGGGCGCTGGAATTTCTGCTGCGACCTGGTTTCCTGGTCGACCGGGTGGGAATGCCAGACGATATTGCTGCTCATTTTTACTTTGCTCCTTATCTCAGATTTAGAAAATTTGTTTAGGTACCCTCATTGCGTGATGCTGCATAACCGACCACTAAAAAAAGTTTTGAGTTTTCAGTTAATGAGCTCGCTTCGCTCACCGATTGTTGGTTCCCCCTCTCCCCTCGCGGGAGAGGGCCAGGGAGAGGGGGATATTGAACCCGTGAGCGCAGCGAACACCCAACCACTCATTCATGAATGCCGCACTCCCGCTTGAGTCCGAAGAAACGGGTCTCCTCCTCATGCATGCCCAGCTCCAATGGACGGCTGGTGTGGATATCCCCCACCGATGCGTAGCCCTGGTCCCACAGGGGATGGTAGGGAAGATTGTGCTGCTGCAGATAGCGGTGCACATCCCGGCTGTGCCAGTCGACCACCGGATGGACCTTGAAGCGGCCATCCTGGATCCGTACCACTGGCAGAGTGGACCGGCTCTGGGACTGCTGCCGGCGCAGACCGGCGAACCAACTGCCCACCCGGAGCTCCTTCAAGGCACGCTGCAGGGGGTCCACCTTGTTGATCCGGTTGTAGTGTTCGATGCCCGGCAATCCCTGCTCCCAGAGACGGCCATAACGGCTCTCCTGCCAGGCCGGGGAGTGCTCGGCACGGTAGACCTGAAGATTCAGGTTAAGACGTTCGGTCAACTGATCGATAAAACTGTAGGTCTCCGGAAAGAGGTAGCCGGTGTCCACCAGCACCACCGGGATATCGGGCATGATGCGGGTTACCAGATGCAACATGACGGCACCCTGGATACCAAAACTCGAGGTCAGGATATGCTCACCCCGGAGATGGCCCAGGGCCCACTCGACACGTTGTTCCGCACTCACTCCCTCAAGCTTACGATTAATACCATCGAGCTCCCCGGGAACGCCCTGGGGCACCAGGGTGATCTCTTCAAGGGGATTCATGATAGTCCTCCGCGGGATCGATCACCGGCTTCACCAGACCCTGGCGCACCACGAATTCACCTAAACGCTCCTGGGATACGCCCTCGGCTGCATAGCGTTGGAATAGCTCATCCAGGGTCTGCAACAGCTCGCTCTCATTGAGATTCTTGCGATAGAGGCGATTCAACCGCAAGCCGGTACCGTCACCGCCCAGGTGCAGGTTGTAGCGTCCCGGGCCTTTGCCCACCAGGCCGATCTCCGCCACGTAGGGTCTGGCACAACCATTGGGGCAGCCGGTCATGCGCATGACGATGGCCTGCCGGTGGATGCCGTGACGCTGCGCCATCTCCTCGATGGTCTGCAACAGCTCGGGAAAATAGCGTTCAGCCTCGGCCATGGCCTGGGGGCAGGTGGGCAAGGCCACACAGGCGATACTGGCCAGACGGGTTGGACTGCGATCCTCGGCCAACAGACCGTGGTGGCGGGCAATCCCCTCGATAGTCCCGATCTGGTCCTGTGCCACGCCGGCCACAATCAGGTTCTGACTCGGGGTGATACGAAAGTCCCCCTGGTGGATTTCGGCGATCTCCCGCAAGCCACTCATGAGGCTCGCATCCGGGGTGTCGACCACCCGGCCGTTCTCGATATAGAGGGTCAGGTGATAACGATCCCCGGTGTCCCCTACCCAGCCATAGCGGTCGCCCTGGCTGGTGAATTGGACCCTGTGAGAAGGTTCGAAGCGCAGGCCGGCACGCTGCTCCACCTCGCTGATGAAGGTGGCCAGACCCATGCGTTGAATGGTGTATTTGAGCCGCGCGTGACGCCGGCTGACCCGGTCGCCGTAATCCCGCTGCACACTGACCACCGCTTCGGCAACCGCCAGGGTCTGCTCGGGAGGGATGAAACCGAGTTCATCCGCCAGGCGTGGAAAGGTGGAAGGGTCGTCGTGGGTGGCGCCCATGCCGCCACCGGCCAGGACATTGAAACCCAGCAGCCGGTCGCCATCCACAATAGCCACAAACCCGAGATCGTTGGTGTAGACGTCCACGTCGTTGTGGGGCGGTATCGCCACCGCGGTCTTGAATTTGCGCGGCAGATAGGTCTCCCCATAGATGGGTTCCGCTTCGCCGCCCGTTACCTTCTCACCATCGAGCCAGATCTCATGGTAGGCACGGGTCTTGGGCAACAGATGCTCACTGATGCGTCGGGCCCAGCCATAGACCTCTTCGTGCAGGGTTGAACGCGCCGGATTGGGATTGCAGAGCACATTGCGATTGACATCGCCACAGCCACCGATGGAGTCGATCATGGCCTGGTTGATGCGCTGGATCAGGGGCTTCAGATTGCGCTTCAGGATACCGTGGTATTGAAAGGTCTGACGGGTGGTGAGGCGAATGCTGCCGTTACCCAGCTCCCGCCCGACCGCGTCGATGTCCAACCACTGCTGGGGCGTGCACACACCACCGGGAAGCCGGGCCCTTAACATGAAGCTGTAGTAGGGCTCCAGAAACTGCTGCTGACGCTGCAGCCGCTTGTCCCGGTCGTCCTGTTCGTAGAAGCCATGGAACTTGCTGATCTGGGCATCGTCCGGTGACAGGGCACCGCTCGCCTGATCGGCCATGCTCTCCCTCAGAGTACCCCGGAGATAGCGGCTGTTGGCCTTGATGAGTTCGTTGGGATTGAGTTTGATATCCATCAGTAGACGTCCCGCTGGTAACGCCCCTGCTGACGCAGGGACTCGATATATTCGACGGCGGCCTCCTCTTTCAGGCCACCCTGATCCTGGGCCACGGCCAACAGGG
Organism: gamma proteobacterium symbiont of Ctena orbiculata; assembly: GCA_003094555.1. Taxonomy (GTDB): domain Bacteria; phylum Pseudomonadota; class Gammaproteobacteria; order Chromatiales; family Chromatiaceae; genus Thiodiazotropha. The sequence goes on along the minus strand of NATW01000191.1, from coordinate 996 downwards.
ATTGATGTACCCCCTGCGCCATCTCCACCCCGCCACAGATATAGAGGTGGGCGCCCTCCTGTAGCCAGCGATAGAGTTCCGCCCGCTCTTCGTAGAGCCTGGCCTGTACATAGCTGCGCTCACCCCCGTCCCGGGAGAAGGCGAGGCTGATACGATCCAGCAGACCGGCCTTGCGGTAGCTGAGCCAGTCGGTCTGATAGAGGAAGTCCCGGTGAAAATGGCGATTGCCGAACACCAACCAGTTCGCGCCGGCAGCACCTGATGACTCGCGCTCCTGCAGGAAGGCGCGATAGGGCGCGATACCCGTCCCAGCACCGACCATGATGATCGGTGTATCTGCCCCTTGCGGCAGCTTGAAGCTCGGGTTCTCCACCACATAGGCAGCCAAAGGATCGCCCTCGGCGATACGCTGGGTCAGATAACCGGAGGCACCCCCCAGATAGTCCCGACCATGGCCCCTGTAGTGCAGAGCGGCGACAGTCAGATGGATCTCGTCCGCGTAGGCTGCCTGGCTGGAGGCGATGGAGTAGAGCCGGGGCTGTTGGGTATGCAGCAGCTCAACCAACCCCTGGGCATCCAACTCGACGGGATGCTGCTGTGGCAGATCGATGAATTGGCGGTCGCTGACAAAGGCCCGTAACTGTTCGTTGTCTTGGCTCAGGGCAGTTAGATCCGCGGCAGCATCGAGCGCCGCCCAGGCCTTGACCACATTGGGATGGAGCTGAGTCAGCTCCAGACGTTCTCCCAGGGCCTCGGCCAAGGTCAGACTCTCGCCATTGAGGCCGACCGGCGTCTCGGCTGCCAGCCCCGTCAGGGAGAGAATCTCGTCGACCAGGGCTGGATCGTTCCTGAAAAAGAGTCCCAGAGCATCCCCCGGCCGGTAGCTGATTACCTCAGGATCGATCTCCAGGGTTAGATGCTGCACATTGCACACCGCATCGCGGGTGGTGATACGGCGACGTTCCAACAGCTCGGCCTGAAACGGGTTGTTGCGAT
>NATW01000190.1 GCA_003094555.1 gamma proteobacterium symbiont of Ctena orbiculata | reverse complement strand
CATACTCGGCCTCGATGTGGTCAGCGAGGAGTCTGATGGTCGGGTATATCTCAAGGGGTGGGACGAGTTCGACCACCATAGTGTGGTGTTGCGACCCGCGGAGAGTGCGGGCCTGGACTTCGTAGCCTTTAAGGTCGACAGTGCCGATTATCTGCAGGAGATCGAGCCGAAAATCGTCGCTTGGGGAATGGAGGTGGATCATGTGGCTGCCGGCGAACAGCCGGGTGTCGGTCCCCGCATCGGTTTCACCCTGCCATCGGGACACCGCATCGAGCTTTACCATGAGATTGAACTCTCTGACGACGCCCCCGGCGTGGTCAACCCGGAGATCTATACAAAACGGCCCCATGGCATGGGGGCCAGCCGCTTCGATCACCTGCTCTGTTACGGACCGAACATCGGTAAGGTTAGGGAGTTTTTCTGCGATGTGCTCGACTTCTACCAGCCAGAGAAGGTCGACATGCCGGAAGGCGAGGACTCCCTCGCCATATGGTTGACCGCCAGTAACAAGGCCCATGATATTGCCTTCGTGGAACACGAGGAGCCGGGTAAGTTGCATCACGTAGCCTTCCTGTTGCAGGACTGGAACGAAGTGGGGGCTGCCGCCGACATCATCGCTATCAATGACGTATCCCTCGACATCGGGCCGACCCGTCACGGCATAACCCGTGGTCAGACCATCTATTTCTTTGACCCATGCGGCAATCGGAATGAGGTCTACGCGGGTGGCTACACAGCCTATCCGGATCATCCCGTACGCACCTGGGACTTCGAGCATGTGGGCAAGGGCATCTTCTACTATGAACGCGCCCTCAACGACCGCTTCCTGACGGTTCTCACCTGATGGAGCTGGCGGTCAACGAACCGCAGGTTCATTGGCAGGCGGCGGCCGAAGCGGTGGCCGCCGCCACCCAGAAGGCCGAGGATCTGGGGATCAAGATCAATGCCGCGGTGGTGGACAAGGGGGGCAATCTGCTTGCCTTTCAGCGTATGAACGGTGCCTTTCTGCACTCCATCGGTATTGCCATAGACAAGGCATACACGGCTGCCGGCTTTGGTTTCCCCACCCGTCAGTGGATGGAAGAGATTCGCGATGTGCCGCAACTGCGTGAGGGTATAGTTCACCGCGATCGCCTGGTGATTTTCGGTGGTGGATTGCCCATTGTCCGGCACGAAGTGGTGATCGGCGCTATCGGTGTCTCCGGCGGCTCGGAAGAGCAGGATGAAATCTGTGCCAAGGCGGGTCTGCAGCGGCTTGGAATAGGAGAGTGACCGGGCTGACGAGCTGGTTAAACCCCTATCTTATTCGATGGCTTCAGAAGGGGATTAGGCCGCGCTTTGGAGTGGTATTATCGTTTGAGCCATATCCGCTATAACAATCTAGATGAGGTGTAACCATGCCGTTAATTCAGGCAACCATCCTGGAAGGCCGTAGCCAGGTGCAGAAGGAGGCGTTCTATGCAGCTATTACCCAGGTGGCCGTTGAGACGTTGAATGTAAAGCCCGAGCAGGTGCGTGTCATCATCCAGGAGGTACCTAAGGCCCACTGGGCGGTTGCCGGTGTCTCGATGGCTGAACGCGAGGCTCATCCATAGGAACTGCCCGATATGCGATTTCTGATCGTTGGCGCCGGTGGGATCGGCGCCTACTATGGCGCACGCTTGCTGAATGCCGGTCATGAGGTGGTGTTTGTCGCCAGGGGTGATCATCTGGATGCCCTGCGAACCAAGGGGTTGTGTGTAAAGCATCCGGATTTCAACTTCGAGGAGAGAGTAAGAGCGGTGGATCAGATGGAACTGGTCGATACGCTTGCGGTAGACAGTTTCGATCTTGTCATTGTGACGATCAAGGCGGGTGCAACCGCTGAGGTGATGACATTTCTTCACCCCTGGCTCTGCATTGCCAATACACCGGTGCTATCCCTGCAGAACGGTGTGGACAACGAAATTACTATCGCGTCCCAGGTCGGGAGCGAAAGGACCGTCGGCGGCCTCGCGGTACGCATCGGTGGCCATATCATCCGTCCCGGTGTCATCGAAGCGACAGGTGCTGCGCAAGTCGTCATGGGGGCCTGGAGGCGCGCCTCGGATCATCCGCAGTTGCAGCAAGGGCTGGCGCGAATCGCTGCTTGTTTCAACGCTGCATCGATCCCGACAACCCTGAGTGAGGATATCCAGAGGGCATTGTGGCGAAAGCTGCTGATCAATAACGGTGTGAATCCGCTCTCTGCCCTGACCGGTCTTGATACACGTGCTTTAACGACACATCCGGTGCTTACCCGAAGCGTCTATCGGCTGATGCAGGAGACAGCCCTTGCCGCCACCGCTGACGGTGTTCGTCTGCAAGCCGCCGATATCGATGAGATGTATCGGCTGATCTGTCAGTTCGACGCCATCAAGACCTCAATGCTGGTGGATCGGGAGAAAGGGAATCCTTTGGAGCTGGATGCCATCAGCGGCGCTGTGGTCAATCGCTGTCGCAAGTTGGGGCAGGAGGCGCCGCTTACTGAACTGATTCAGGCACTGCTCGAGAGCCGCCTTGCAGCTGAGGGTGCTTTTATCTCTCTTTAAATCATTAATCTCTTAATTTTCAGTAAGATTGTAAAGAAACCAAAAGGATTGCTTCATCTGATTGACACAGACCTTTGGCACAATCGCGGCAGAATCCATTCAGGTGGAATGGACAAATCAGAGAGGGCCTGTGATGGACGAGATAATCGCTATCCGTTACCACAAGATCAGGGCGCTAGCGAATCAAGTCATCGATCGACTGAATGAAGAGACCGCCAAGCTGGGGTTTGCTGAGAATGAGCTTGAGCTTAAGAAGCCGATCGAAGCCAACTATCGGCTTGAGCGCGATCAATCAAGCAGTGAATACAGCCTAATCGGTGATTGGCAGGATGAGCAGGGGGCAAAGCTCGGGCAGCTCCTGTTTCATGCCGATGGTAGCTTCCAGGTTGAGCAGGATGTCATTCGCCCCCATCCGACTCGTCAGGGTTGGCTGGTAAAGGCCGTCAAGGCGTGGGGCGATGGTGAGCGGATCGACACTGAGGTGCAACTCTATCCGATGAGCGAACAGCAATCGGACAACGCCGCATAGTCTGTTAAAAAAATAGTTTCGATTTCGCCTGATGTCGGCTTGGGTGGGTCACTATTTCTTCGGCAGTTTTGCTTGACCGCCCTGTGCCTTTGCAATCTCGACAATGGTTTCCAGGCGCACCACCCGTTTGTCCACATCCAGCATGATCGACTCAACCCGTTCGATGTCCTTGTTCATGCGCTTAACTTCATCTGTCAAGCGCAGCACGTCCAACAGCATCTCTTTAAAACCCGACACTACTCTATTCCTTTTGATTCCAGTTTCTTGAGCGCTTTGTTGAGCCGCCTCCTGGTGCCGGCTGTCTCCTTGATCGCCTCTTTCAGGCGTTCGGAGACCAGGTCCAGTAATTCGCCTTCCTCTATGTCCGCTGCTTCGGGATCATAGGAGTCTATGGAGAGCCTGACGATTTCTGCGGCGGAAGTACCCCGTTGCTTGGAGAGCTTGTCGAGTTTTTCAATGTTGTCGCTGGATAGCATGATCTGTTTGCGAACCAGATTTTCGGCAGTGGCCATGGTGCTTATGACTCCGCTGAGATAATGATTCAATTATACACATACACACATCTATACACAAGTTAGGGGATGGATTGGGTCTTCACAGTGGATGGTGATGTGGTCTTTAATTCTATATATTTTATTGCTAACGGAAGTGTCGGTTTCACACTGGGATTCTTACCTGGATCTAATGACCTATTTATCACGAGTCTTTGTTTACGGAACCCTGCGTCGGAATGAGGTCAATCACTACCTCCTTGCGCAGGCGTCCTATTGTGGCACATGGGTAACTGCACCTCAGTATAAAATGGTCGATTTGGGGGCCTACCCTGGTGTGGTGAAAAATGGCACTGGCTGTATCGAGGGGGAGGTGTATCAAGTGAACGCGCAGCAGATGGCGGACCTGGACCGGCTGGAGGGCTATCCCCATGCCTACACAAGAGAAGTGATCGCAACACCTTGGGGCAAGGCGTGGATCTATCTCTATCGTGGCAACCTGAGGGACAGGGCAGTGATACCCAGCGGTGTCTGGCGCGAGACTATCGTGCGCAGACGCTGGTCACGCTAGTGAGCCAGGCTGACCGTGTTGTGCTCACTTGAATTGGCTACGGCCAATCCTGCGCTCGCACGCCTTTTCAGCTTGGCTTGTGGACTGGCTGAGAGTTACAGAACTTTCCGCTTGGCCCACTAGGGGTTTTCTTCAAAATCCAGTTCGCTTGGACTCAGCTCCTCCGGCCAGCATCCGGTGGGCGGACCGAGATTCAATTCGCTGTCTTCAAAGCGGACCAGAAAGATCGCTCTTTCCGGTGCCTCCTCCAGATGTCCGGTCTCGACGATGACGCCTCGGGTCCCGGGTTTTGCCAACAGGGCATCGTTAGGAATTTCAGGTATCCCGCCATCGTTATAGATGTGGCTGGCGGCATAGACCATGTCTCCTGGATTGAGTTGTTCTAATGTCACTGTTTGTTTCCTTTGTCGCATATCTTACTTATCACCGATCCCCGGATTGTCGTGGATACGACAGAATTCCGAGCTGAGCATTAATGAAAAAAACTAACTGATTCAGCAGTTAAGCCTATATCTCAGTAAGTGGCACAGGCTTTGCAGAATTCAGTTCAAAGACAACGATGCAAGAGACTTGCCACGGAGAAACGACCATGATCACACTTACAGAGAGCGCCCAGAAAGCGATAGGCAGATTTATCAAAGGTGCCGAGTCGCCTGTGCAAGGACTGCGAATATCGGTAACCGGTGGCGGCTGTTCCGGCATGCAGTATGGACTGGCCCTGGAAGAGGCGCCGAAAAAAGACGACACCATCGTCGAGGTCAGCGGCCTGAAGATATTCGTCGACCCCTACAGCGCACCGATGTTGAACGGGGTAACAGTGGATTTTCTCGACAGCATGGATGGCAGCGGTTTCAAATTTGAAAATCCCAATGCCAGCGCCAGTTGCGGTTGTGGCAACTCATTTTCAGCCTAAGCATAGAGGAGCAGAGCAATGTGGGACTATTCCGAAAAGGTTCAGGAACATTTCTTCAATCCTCGCAATGCGGGTGCCGTGGATGAAGCCAATGCGGTGGGCGATGTGGGTTCACTCTCCTGTGGTGATGCGCTGCGTTTGACCCTCAAGGTGGATCCCGGCTCCGAGGTGATTCTCGAAGCGGGATTTCAGACCTTCGGCTGCGGTTCGGCCATCGCCTCGAGCTCGGCGCTGACGGAAATCATCAAGGGCATGAAAATCGATGATGCCCTGAGTGTGAGCAACCAGGATATTGCCGATTTTCTCGATGGACTGCCACCGGAGAAGATGCACTGTTCGGTGATGGGGCGTGAGGCACTGCAGGCAGCAGTCGCCAACTACCGTGGCGAGGAGTGGAAGGACGACCATGAAGAGGGCGCCCTGGTCTGCAAGTGTTTCGCCATCGATGAAGTGATGATCGAAGAGACGGTGCGCGCCAATGGTCTGCGTACCGTGGAAGAGGTGACCAACTATACCAAGGCCGGAGGCGGTTGCTCCGCCTGTCACGAGGGTATCGAAGATATCCTGGGCCGTGTACTGGCGGAGCAGGGCGAGACCTTTGATCCGAATGCCGTCGCCGGTGAGATAAAGAAACCCCAATCGGGATTGACCAATCTGCAGCGCATGAAGCGCATCGAGGAGCTGCTGGAGGAGATCCGTCCCAATCTGCAGCGTGACCATGGGGATGTGGAGCTGATCGAGGTGGATGGCAAGTATATCTACGTCAAGATGATCGGGGCCTGTGCCGGTTGTCAGATGGCGGCCACCACCCTGGGGGGTATACAACAGCATCTGGCGGAGGGTCTGGGTGAATTCATTCAGGTGCTGCCCGCGGAAGAGCTGGCCCGCCGTGCGGCGATGGGGGGTTGATCATGGCTGAGGGTATCTATCTGGACAACAACGCCACCACCATGGTGGCCCCCGAGGTGGTGGAGGAGATGCTTCCCTTCTTCACCGAACAGTTCGGCAATCCCTCGTCCCTGCATCAGTTCGGTGACAAGGTGGGCCGCGCCTTGAAGAAGGCACGCAAGCAGGTTCAGGCCTTGTTGGGGGCCGAACACGACTCGGAGATCATCTTCACCTCCTGTGGCACGGAATCGGATTCGACGGCAATTCTCTCTGCCCTCAAGGCCCAGCCGGATCGCAAGGAGATCATTACCACCGTTGTCGAACACCCGGCGGTTCTGACCCTCTGCGAGTACCTGGAGAAGGAGGGCTACACGGTCCACTATCTGAAGGTGGACAGCAAGGGACGTCTCGATATTCAGGAGTACCACAAGCTGCTCTCCGACAATGTGGCCATCGTCTCCGTGATGTGGGCCAACAATGAGAGCGGCACCCTGTTCCCGGTAGAGGAGATGGCCGAGATGGCCCGCTCCGCCGGCGTCCTGTTCCATACCGATGCGGTGCAGGCGGTGGGTAAGTTGCCCATCAACCTGAAGGATACCTGTATCGATATGCTCTCACTCTCCGGCCACAAGCTGCACGCCCCCAAGGGCATTGGCGTGCTCTACTTGCGCCGCGGGGTGCGCTTCCGTCCACTGTTACGCGGTGGTCACCAGGAACGGGGGCGTCGTGCCGGTACCGAGAACGCCGCTTCCGTGGTCGCCCTCGGCAAGGCCTGCGAGATGGCGATGGAGGCGATGGAGTATGAAAAGACCTTCGTCAAAACCATGCGCGACCGACTCGAACAGGGCATCCTGGAACAGGTCAGCCACTGCTTCGTCACCGGCGATCCCAACAATCGTCTGCCCAACACCTGCAACATCGCCTTCGAGTACATCGAGGGTGAGGCGATCCTGTTGCTGTTGAACAAGCTGGGTATCGCCGCCTCCAGCGGCTCCGCCTGTACCTCGGGCTCGCTGGAGCCTTCCCATGTGATGCGGGCGATGGACATCCCCTTTACCGCGGCCCATGGTTCCGTACGTTTATCCCTTTCACGCTACAACACCATGCAAGAGATCGAACGGGTCATCGAGGCGGTACCCCCCATCGTCGCGCAACTGCGCAAACTCTCGCCCTACTGGAGTGGCGAGGGCCCGGTTGAAGAACCGGAAAAGGCCTTTGCACCCAGCTATGCCTGATGCACTCATTCCATAGCGACTCCTCTCCGTTCTTACCGCAGCCTTGGCTGCGGTTTTTTTATGGAAAAAGCGGACCGCATCCATTGTCACTGGAAAGCGATACTCCAGGCGTCGATATAGCCTTGACCATAAAAGCCAAAGTCTGTCACCTGTAACGTCCACCTGCCTGACGCTGGAATGTCGCCCAGGCTGAGGGCGAAGATTTGACTGAGGTTTTCACCCCGATGACCATGACTGAGTCTGAAGCTCTGTCCATTGGGTGTAATCAGTCGGATATAGACTTCCTGCATAACGGGGTGATTGATCTCGACCTGTACCTCGACTGTGCCACTGCTACCTGATATCGGCACATCGATAGGACTCCTGGCTCCGCGAAAACTGAAGTTCGGAATCTGGTAGTCATCACTGTTCTCAAATCGCCTGCTGTCCGGGTCCGGAATTGAGCTCTCAACATAGGAGGCCACCAATGAGAGATCGGAGAAGGCGGTATAGCCATGAATCATTACAAAATACCTGCCCTCCCGGGCATGGGATATTCTGCAGGTCTCAGCGTTACCCTGTAGGTAGGGCCTGCAATCGAAGCTGCTCAAAGTGGGCTCGGATCCGAATTTCACATACAGATCGGCATCACCACTGCCGCCGCTGATGATGAATTTCAGATGCTCGGCGTCGGCTGGTAGATCGATGGCGAACAGCAAACTTTCATCCCCTGTGCCAGAGAGACCACTTTGGACAACACCATTTTCCAGCATCACCAAATCGGGTTGGGGATCAGGGTCCGGGATGGTATCGATGGTGGCTGCCACGGCTGCCGCCGCATCCAGGAGGCCGGTGCCGCATCCACTGCATGAACCTGGAAAGGGTTGCGCGGTCTCCTTCAGAATCTGCTCAACTTCGCCAGGGGATATGTCGGGTCTGATGGAATAGAGCAGGGCTGCCACGCCACTCACATGAGGTGTGGCCATACTTGTACCCTGATAATACTCGTAGCTGTCGTTCTCCGGTGTGGTGGCGCCTGTGTTCGAAGAGGAAAGTACTCTTACTCCAGGCGCAGCGATATCGACCAAACTGCCATAGTTGGAAAAAGAGGCACGGTTACCAGCCCTGTCGGTGGCGGCAACGGTAATCACACCGCCACAGTTTCCGGGTTCGGTTCCCGCGGCATCCGAATTGGTATTGCCGGCAGCTGCTACGATGGTGGTGCCCAGTTGCAGGGCCGTATCGATGGCCTCCTGCATGAAGAGTGAACAGCTACTGGAGTTAGCGCCACTGCTAATGTTAATGACCTGGGCAGGGTTTTGATTGATCGGCATATCACTCAGACTGCCACCGGCAGCCCAGATAATGCCGTCGGCTATATCCGAGAGCCAGCCGCCACAGGTGCCAAGTACACGCACAGGTAGTATCTTGGCATTGAAAGCGACACCGGTGACACCAATGCCGTTGCCCTCAACCGCGGCAACGGTACCGCCGGTGTGGGTGCCGTGCCAGGTGCTTTCGTTCCAACCGCAATTCGGTGACCAGTCACCTGGGTCCTGTGCATCCTGATCACGCCCATCACCGTCGTTGGATACATTGGTGTCAATTATCAGGTCAGCGCCCGGGAGTTGTAGATTGTCGACCAGGTCGGCATGGTCTGTGTAACCGGTATCGATGACCGCGACCATCACATCCTCGCCGGTAGCCCTATCCCATGCTTCGGGCAACCTGACGCCGGCGGGGGTTTCGTAGTAGTGCCATTGTTCGTTGTAGCGAGGATCGGATGGTACATAGAGTGGAAAAACCCACTTGTCAGCTTCCGCATACGCGATATCGGGTTGCACTTCAAGATCATCGATAATCCCCTCCATCTCCTCCAGTGGAAGCATCTGGTCAAGCTTGAAGAGCTGTGCACCCGTGCCGGTAGTGCCCAGGTGGGTTATGTCATGGCCGGTGGTTTGCAGCACCTGCTGGGAGATTGCACTGACGGCGGCAGTGGCGTCGGTTGACTGGTGATATTTGACGATTATGCGATTGGTTTCATTCGCGAGCTGAAGCATCCGGGCCTGGGCGCCGCCCTCCAGGGGGATTCCTTCAGGCATGCCCGCGGCCTGTGAAATTCCAGATACTCCCGCGCTTATGAGCACGAGGTAGGCCAGCGTTGCACGAGCAAGAGATCGTAATAGTTTCATTTTGGTAACTCCATTTACAGGTAATACTTCCATGGGTATCCGCTCTCTTGGAATCGGGAGAGCATCGATAAGAAGTGGTTGATTATTGCGCTTTTTGTTGTGTTGTTTAATTACAAAAATTAAACAACAGATTATTTATGGTTATTCAGAATCCATGCAACCCCGATTGGTATCACCTGCGACGCTCCAGCGTGGATCAACTAGACTTTAAGTAGACCCGGATCGATTCGCTACATCTCATTTCGGTCTACACCGAAACGGATACCGTTCCTAGTGGCCTTTCATTTGATTAACCATTTGGAGGTGAGCCATGAGTATTTCCAACACTGTAAGGTCTTTCATCGAGCGGCAGGCCATACCCTTCGAAGTACTAACTCACAAGCATACACAATCCAGCAGGGAGAGCGCCGCCACCGCCCACATCAAGAGTAGCCATCTTGCCAAAGCGGTGATTGTGAAAGAGGGAGATGACTATATGATGGTGGTCGTGCCCAGTGACTACCATGTCCATTTGGGCAAACTGCATCAGTTGCTCGAAAGGGAGGTGGGTCTTGCCACCGAGAGTGAGTTGGCGCAACTCTTTCCCGATTGCGATCTGGGGGCCATCCCACCCCTGGGTACGGCATATAAACTGATCACATTCGTGGACAGATCCCTGTTGAATCGGCCAGTGATCTATTTTGAGTCGGGAGATCACGAACACCTGATAAAGGTTTCAGGGAATGAGTTCGCTCAACTTTTAGGTGATGCGGAGGCTGTGGAAATAAGTCGGTATCACTAAGGCAGTGACCGGTAGTCTCATATAAGCTGTAGATACGCTTCAACATTGCAATATAATGGTCTCTATTGCCGTATCTGTGCTGATGCTTTTGGATCTACGCTACTATGAGACTACCAGTTCTACTCTCTGTTCTCACCGGGATGGTCTATATTTCCGATCTCTCAGCAATGGATACGCTGATAGAGGCCAGGGCAGCCGTGCAGAGTGAGATACAGTCAGGTTTCACCCGCGCCCATTCCAGGTTGATCCTCTCCGCAGAACAGGCGGGACGCGTCCTATCCGTGACCGGTGATGTTGGTGACACCATCAAGGAGGGAGAGCCATTTGCCTGTCTGGATGATACCTACCTGACCCTGGAACTGCGGGCAAATCAGGCAGAGCGCGATGCATTGAAGGTGGATAAGGCCTATTTCCACAAGGAGGTGGTTCGCTACAGTAAATTGTTGAAAAAGAATAGTTCTTCCGAAAGCCAGTTGGATACCGCGCAACGTAATCTGGATAAGACCCGGACCCAGATCAAGGCGCTGGTTATCGCCTCGGAGATATTGGAAGAGCGTAAGCAGCGGCTCTGTATCAGCCCACCAACTGGTTGGCGGGTTACCAAACGTCATGTGGAACCGGGTCAATGGGTCAACGCCGGTGAACCGGTGGTGGAAGTTGGGGATTACAGTCGTCTGGTGGCGCCTTTCGCCCTCAGCGTTGCGGAGTACGAGGCCTTGCGGGCACAACGGGAATTGGGGCTGAAGGTCAATCTACCGGAATTCCAGGCCCAACTGCCGGCCAGTCTGATCAGGATATCACCCGCCTTCGATGAGCAGTCACGCAAGATACATTTTGAGCTCGAGCTCTCCAGTGGGCTGCCTGCTTACCGGGGCGGTATAAGGGTGGATCTGCCGTTGCAGATTCCCATGCGCTCCGGTGCAGTACTGGTGCCTGAGCGAGCGGTCCAGCAACGCTACGAACAATACTGGATGAAACGTCCCGATGGCAGCGAGATTAACGTGGTCTATCTGGGACGTTCCAATGGATCTGATACAGGCTGGGTGCGAGTGGTCTCACCCGATATAAAACCGGGTGACCGGTTCCAGGTGATGGGTGAGTAGTCCATTTCGATCACGCGACAAAGAGCTCAGCGCGACTTGAACAGGGAAGGGCGTTTGATCCTTTTCAGCATATCGGCGCCGATGAAGCTCGTCCTCATGCTCCGTTTTATGGCGACACGACTAATACTCATCTGCAGATCGACGGATTGGATCGCCATGGCGCGAAACAGATCATAAAAATGGTACAGGTGTTCCGGCGCAGAGGGGGGGCTCTGGGGGATCTGGCGGGGCAGGTCGGTCTCTGCGATGATGATCTCGCCGTCAGAGCGGGTCTCGACCACACGGCAGACCTTTTTCACCAGGTGTTGCATCTCCTGATTATGCGCCAGGCACTCGAAGCGGAAGCGGGTGATGCCCCGTTCGACAGCGGCGGTGACCAGTCGCTCGAGCAGGGCCCGGCCGACCCCATTCCCTTGCATGCGGTCGATAACGGTAATCGCCACCTCCGCGCATTCGGGGTCGTCATTCAGTCGGATGAAACGGGCAATTCCAAGTCCATCGCCTTCCCGGCCGTCCTCATCGATAACAACCGCGCCCAGGGCGAAATGGTCCCAGCCATCGGTCTCGGTGAAATAGCGTAGATCGTTCTCGGTGAGGGTCTGTTTTGCGGCAAAGAAACGCTTGTGGCGTGACGGCCCGGAGAGCTCGGCAAAGGCACGCAGCATCGCCGCCTTATCCGAGGGGCGAACCATCCGGAGACAGACATTCTCCCCTGAATTCAGGGTGATAGGTTCACAGTAAGCGGTATCGATCATCAGTCGGCTGCTCATCGCTATACCTCCGCGGAGCAAAATTACTCAGCAACGAGTATAGGTGATTATTGTGCAGCGCAACATGACATTTGTCTGTCAAATGTGAATTTAATTCGGAAAGCGGAGGATGGTCGCAAAAAAAGATCAAAAAGGGGTGTTTGGGGAACTTTTGTTGCTATTGACTGAAATTATCTGAATAAAAAATGCCTTCACCATCGGTGAAAGCAGCGGGTATCAGAACTATCAGCAGTACTATTAACAGAAGCAGCACGACGAGCGTGCCAGGCCAGTAGTGCTCGGCAATTTTGTGTCTGATTACCAATGCGTATAACGCCAAACCCGCCAGAAAAGAGAAGGCAAGTTTAAAGTGGTAGATGTAGTGATAGATGAAAAAGGAATAGATATGCCTCTCATCACCTTTGATCAGCCATCCGGAGTATGTGATCAGGGCAATGATCAGCGCTACGGCCATACTGGCGCCCAGATAGATCAGCAAGGCGGTGACTATCTTTTGCAGATTGGTTTTCATTGCTTTTTCTTGGCTTCTATTTTGTGGCAATCAAGCATTCATGGTGCCGCAGGATTAGCGCTTATCCGGTTTGTTCTTTTGGGCTTTGATCACTTTGGCCCGCTCCAATATTTCCGTGATGGCTCTGCTGATGACGGGGTTGTCGTTGTTGGCAAATCGCTCACAGGTTTGATGGACCAGATCATGTTGCACCGCATTCGAGGAGAGCGACCATTTCGCCGCGCCCACCAGCAGCAGGTTGTTGATTCTGGCCTGCTTTTGATCTGAGTCGGTTGGCAGGTCGAGGACGCCGATGATGCGCTCCACATAGCGCGGATTGCCTGAGGCGAAAAATGTCGCCCATAACATATCAAGCATTTCAGGCGAAATGATGCTGAGGGTTTCCAAGTCAATCGGTGGCGTCTGTTTTATTGTCTGGATGGTTTTTTCTCTGTTTTTGTCAGGCCAACGGGCCAAAACCTTCAAGCTTGCTTCGCTGTTGGCCTGCCACAGGGCGCGCAGCAGGAGATGGTCTTGCGCTTGTGGAATCTGGTGCAACTGTTTCTCCCAACCGGGGATGCGCGTTTCATTTTGGCGAAAGAACTCCGCCAGGAACATAGTCAGAGGGGTTGAGTTGGATGCGTTGAACAGGCCAATCTGGAAGATCTCTTTGATGTATTCAATGTCGCTGTCGGTGTGGGGGGTTTTGTAGTAATAGGTGAGCCATTGACTGAGTCTGTGGGGTGGTTCCTCGGCGGGCTGATCAATCGGTTTGGCCTGCTCTTGAGGCTTATCAACTCGAATATCTTGTGTTTTCCCAGGTGAAAACCCTGGCCACAGAAGCATAAGGAGTGTGCATAGTTGAACGGTTTTAATCATACAGTTTTTAGGTTTCCCTCAAATTGAAACGCTTCAGCTCATTGACAGTGGTACCCCTGATGGAGAACATGATCAGACAACCTATGATATTACCGCCAGGGATCAGATTGATGATCGCCAATATTGTGATGTGACCGACATTTCTCTTTACAATCGCCCAGTGAGTCCAGTAGGCGAATCCCAATATGAGCGCTGCAAGACCGATGGTGAGTGGAATATTTTCCGCATCTGACTCGGTTATCGTTGCAAGGAAGACGAGGGACATAGCAATACTGATAGTCCATATAAATACCAGATAGAGTTTTCTCCAGAAGTTCAGAGAAGAGAAGCTGGCATTGATTGAAATGGCATCTGACTCTTTGACCAGTTCAGATTTGGGTGTTGAATAGGGATTGGTTTCCATGCTGACTCCTTACATCAGTTTACTGCCTAGCGGAGTTTGTTTCTCCATTTCGTGCAACGAAGATCGCTGTATTGGTCCTTATACCGATCACGGTGTTTTTTCCAGGTTTCCATGGTGCCGGATGAGCCGCCGGAGCGTCGCAGTTCGGTAAAGTGTTCGATGCGTTTTTTTATATGCTGGCACTGTTGCAGCGTGCCTTGTTGCTTTGCCATGACCGGGGACGAAGCCAGCGCTGTTGATAATATAAGTAGGCTGGCCAGTAATTTACATGCACTTATATGCTGCATTAAGTTTCCATCTATTCGTTTTCATTGATTGTCCCAGAACTGTTCGCATATGAAGAGTGGGATAGACGAATAGGTCCGTTTGGTATGCTGTTCATGTGCCATTTCACTCGACCGTTTGCGATAGTGCTGTAACATGAAGCCACTTCTCGTCTTTCAGCTCATACATATCCAATGTATGGCCGCGCAGATAATTGACACACAAGACGGCCTTTGTATGTTCAGTGTTAAAACCCACTCTTGATAAATATAATGGTTGTTTTTCCGGGTACCTTGCTGCAATGATTACGCTTTCTTTGCCTTTAAACTCCTGAGCCGTATCCCAGGTTAAAACATTGTATTTACCCTCTAGTGCCGAAAGGCGAATGATGGCATCGCGATTTTTGTTTTTATCCAAATAGTCCATTCTCATGTCATCAGGCATCAAATCCAATATTGACTCATCCAGTAAACAGGCGGCAGGTCGACTGACAATGATTTTGGAGTCAAAATCAGATCCTGTCCCCACCAGGCCCAGCACATTGAGATATACCTGGTTCTCCAACCTATTATCGTGGCCCTGATCGATCACCACTATGGCCGTTGCAATAAGTACGATAGATACTAGAGCGACTGCAATGCTGAAATATTTAATCATCTTATTAACTGTATTCCTTTACCTGTTGCGGCAGTCGGCATGACTGCCTTGCAGCAACCTATTTTTGCAGATCGAAGCCATTCAAGAGTGAATAGATTTTGTCCTTGTACTTCGGTACGAGATTTGTCCCTGTGTAGGTTATAAACTGGGTGGAGCCCGATTTGTTCGAGTGGTAATAGCCGATGTAGGTGAAGTCGATGCTTTGAATGGTTCCACGCATGATCATATGTATCACTTTGATACCATTCACATATCGATACTCCTTCTTGACTATTCTCATATCCGCAGCAACGTTTTTTGCATTTTCAAACGCCAACTTCACAAGTTCTTCGGGCTTTACCTCCAGTCCTTCGGATATGACCATGCCGTACAGGTCAGTATCGGGAGCTTTGAGGGAATATTCACTGGTTTCATTGCTCTCATCGCGCTTAAAACTCCACTCTTTCGGGTTGATCCAAAAGGAGGCGCCGGTGATCTTGCTTTTGAGGTTGAATGAACTCTTTTCCCCTTTTGTAAAGCGGGTCTTATTTTTTTCAATGGTTTCATTTATGACTGTGTTCGTATCTTTATAGTGCCACGACCCATCCTCTTTCAAAATGACCGTGTCGCCATTTTCAGTGATCGCTGTGATAGCCCCATAAGAGAGTGAAGAAGCTGCAAGTAGAAGGATTAAGTAAAATATCTTATTCATTGGTAACACGTTTCCTGTTGATGATGCTTCGTAACTTCAGTCTTAGCGGTGTATATCTTTGGAGGCCTGCTGGAGTTATTTGTTAACTTTTTATTGACCTGCCGTATTGTTAATTACCCAAAATCCTATAGGCCATAGTACAAGTAGAGTGTATGTAATAATGTTTGCATTGCGCACCACCACCTTTACGGTCTGTGCCGGATGATCTTGCAGAATCTTCTTTGTCACCAAATATTCTGACCACCAAGAGACGAAAAAGAACGGCACCAAAAGTACCAAACCAGCCACAGGTATCATCCAATA
>NATW01000189.1 GCA_003094555.1 gamma proteobacterium symbiont of Ctena orbiculata | reverse complement strand
TTCATGCTGACCATGATGCGTCTGTTCAGGGAGAAGGGACAGCTTTCGGTGGTGGATGACCAGGTCGGCGCGCCGACCTGGAGCCGCATGATTGCAGAGGCAACCGCACAGATCGTGCATCAACTGTGCATGGCTACCGATGAATCAGCTCCACCCTTGGGAACCTACCACCTGACCGCTGCCGGTGTAACCAGTTGGTACGGATTTGCTGCCAGGATCCTGGAACTGATGGGAGGCACATGCAAGCTTCAGCCGATACCGACGGCTGAGTATCCGACCCCCGCGAAACGTCCAGCCTATTCTGTGCTCGACAACACAAAACTGAAAAGAACATTCGGCCTGCAGCTACCTGACTGGAAGCACTCATTGCAGCAGTGCATGGCCGATCGGGCAAGCTGAGCGGCCATTAGGGAGTCCCTACCACCGCCTCATGCGCTAAATCCCCCCGATGTTTGTAGATTGGTTGAATAATTCATAAAATCATAACCTTATTCTGCAGTATCGGGATTGTCCCAATATATTTAAACCATTGCCCGGGATTGTCATGGCATGAGACAATGGGCCGACCACAGCTTGGTGGCAAACGGTATGGACAGGGGTTGCGAAACGGATGTATGAGAAGTTTTACGGATTAACCGAGAAGCCATTCAGCTTGCTCCCGGATCCGGATTTTCTAGTTTTAGGGAAAAAGCACAGCGCGGCTTATACAGCATTGGAGTACGGTCTGGTGAGCCAGGCCGGTTTCACCGTGGTCACAGGAGAAGTGGGTAGTGGTAAGACGACGCTGATTCGCCATCTGCTCAACCGGCTGGATGATGATATCACGGTCGGACTCGTCAGCAGCAGTCACCACGAAATGGGTGAGCTGTTGCAGTGGTTACTCTACGCATTCAACCTGGATTACAGGGAAACGCAAAAGGTAGGCCTTTACGATCTCTTCACCCAGTTCCTCATCGATCAATATGCCAATAACAAGCGCACTGTACTGATCATCGATGAAGCGCAGAATCTTCAACCTGAAGTCCTGGAAGAGTTGCGTCTGCTATCCAACATCAATGCAGACAAGCACCAGGTTTTGCAGATAGTCCTGGTAGGACAGCCGCAGCTCCGGGAGCTACTCAGACATAGGGACCTACTCCAGTTTCAACAACGTATTTCGGTGGACTTCCATCTTAGTGCACTCGATGCTGATGAGACGCGATTCTATATATTTCAACGTCTCATTTTGGCGGGACGCGACAAGCCGCTTTTTACCAGAAAGGCGATAAATATCATTTACCAGGCCAGCGGTGGCATACCTCGTGTCATCAACACCCTCTGCGATACCGCGCTTGTGTATGGTTTTGCCGATCAGAAACCGGTTCTAGACAATGGGGTGATGGTCAAGGTGTTGAAAGACAAGCGTGCTGCTGTAGATTATTCACCGGATGACCAACAACCATCCATGGCATCCGGGCAACAACACGTCGCCGATGCGAACAAGCAGAAAATAACCGACTTTAACCGCGAATCGGCAAAATTGCTGTTTAAAAAATACTACAATGAGAAGTAGCACAGACCACAGATTACCTATCCCATATTCCTGAAAATCACCTAAAATTCCTTACTCGTGTTCTCAATAAGACTGAGTAGCCATCGATTGCAATGAATAAGAATAACCTATCTATAGCCATACTGATGGAACAATCGGGTGTGAAGTTTGGTACCAGCGGGGCCCGTGGTCTGGTGGAAGCCATGACAGACCGGGTCTGTTTTGCCTACACCCATGCATTTCTTGATTATCTTCATGCAACAGGGTTGATTGAGAAGGGAGATGCCGTTGCCTTCGCCGGTGATCTTCGTCCAAGTACACCGCGCATAATGGCCGCTGTCTGCAAAGCGATCATTGAGTGTGGATACACCCCGATTAATTGTGGCTTTATACCCTCGCCGGCAGTGGCGCTGTTCGGTCTGAAGCAGGGTATTGCAACCATCATGGTCACCGGCAGCCACATCCCGGATGACCGGAACGGTATCAAATTCAACAGACCGGATGGTGAGATTCTCAAACAGGATGAAGCAGGGATTCGTCAACAACGGATTGAGCTTGATGAGACCCTATTTGATGGAGAGGCCTTTTCAGAGTCCCCCCAATTACCGGCGGCAGATGGTGGGGCCAGGGCACTCTATATCAGACGCTACCTGGACTGCATAGGGAGCGATGCCCTGTCTGGTGTCAGCATCGGTGTCTATGAACACTCCGGTGTGGCACGTTCAATCCTGGCGGAGATCCTGGAAGCTGTGGGAGCAAAGGTCGTCCATTTGGGTTTTTCCGATACCTTTGTACCCGTGGACACGGAAGCCATCAGGCCCGAGGATGTCACCCTGGCCAGCGAATGGTCCCAGGCGCACAATCTGGATAGTATTGTTTCCACCGATGGGGATGGCGATCGTCCCCTGATCAGCGATGAGCGAGGCCGATGGCTGCGTGGCGATGTGGCCGGTATCCTGTGTGCCGACTATCTCAATGCCAGTTGGATTGTAACCCCGGTAAGCTGTAACAGTGCGCTAGAGTTGTCGGATAAATTTGCCGGTGTGATACGTACCCGAATAGGCTCCCCTTTCGTTATCCAGGGGATGCAGTCACTGCTGCAGCAGGGTCGGACCGCAGTGGCAGGCTATGAGGCCAATGGTGGATTTCTCACCGCTGATCGGCTGCTGTTGAATGGGAGCGAACTCGATCCCTTGCCGACACGGGATGCCGTGATTGTGATTTTGGCCATTCTGATGCATGCCAAGGGCCAGGGTCTGAGTATATCCGAGCTGGTGCGCCAACTTCCGCCACGCTTTACCTATAGTGATCGGTTAAAGGCGTTTCCCACGCAGCTCAGCCAGCGCATGTTGGCCCGTTTTCAGAGTGGTGACCCAGTTGAAGATGGCCGGGCCGTTGAACAGGAGTTCAATAAGGTTTTTGGCCGGGTTGTAAACATCGATCATACCGATGGTGTTCGTATCACCTTTGCCGAAGGTGATATCGTACACTTGCGGCCATCGGGAAACGCGCCGGAAATGCGCTGTTATACTGAATCTGTGAGTGAGGCGCGAGCACAAGAGATGAATAGAGTCTGTATTAACCACCTCGAAGGTTGGAGAACAAGATGATTGTCCCTGTCATATTATCAGGTGGTTCGGGAACCCGGCTGTGGCCCCTCTCAAGAAGCGCCTATCCCAAACAGTTTATTCCGCTTACGGATGAGAAATCCCTGTTCCAGCAAACCCTGCAGCGCATATCCGATATACCTGAGGCGGGGGACGCACTGATTGTATGTAATGAAGAGCATCGGTTTATGGTTGCCGAACAGATGCGCCAACTCGATAGGGATTCACTGGGTATCATGCTGGAGCCGGTGGGTAGGAATACCGCGCCGGCCATCGCCTGTGCCGCCCTGCATGCCCTGTCTCTGAACCAGGACGCAGTGTTGCTGGTCACCCCTTCCGATCATGTGATAAGGGATAATGAAAAATTTGTTGCGACCATGTTACAAGGCCTCAACAGCGTCGCTGACGGTAGCCTGGTCACCTTCGGCATCGTGCCGGATAAACCGGAGACCGGTTATGGTTATATCCGTAAACAGACGAACTCCATCTCTCCGGGGGTATTCCCCGTGGCTGAGTTCGTTGAGAAACCCGACCTGGAAACGGCGCAATCCTATCTCGATTCAGGTGATTTCTATTGGAACAGCGGGATGTTCGTTTTCCGGGCCGATGCCTATCTGCAGGAACTCAAACAGTTCCATCCAGAAATCCTGCAGGCCGCCGGCAAGGCCTGTGAGTTGATCAAATCCGACATGGATTTTCTACGTCTCGACAAGGAGGCGTTCACCGCCTGTCCCTCGGAGTCGATCGATTACGCGGTGATGGAGAAGACAGAGAAATCGGTGGTTGTTCCCATGGATGCCGGTTGGAGTGATGTTGGCTCCTGGTCGGCTTTGGCGGATGTCACTGTGGAGGCGGGCAACGGCGGCAATGTGGTGCAAGGGGATGTCTTGATAAAAGGGGTCAGTAACAGCTATTTGCGCAGTGAAAATCGAATGATTGCCGGGATCGGCCTGGATAACCTTATCGTGGTTGAAACAGCCGACGCGGTATTGGTGGCGGACAAGGCCCATGTGCAGGATGTTAAAGAGATCGTCGAGGAGCTGAAATCCTCAGGAAGATGTGAACACATCAGTCATGTCCGGGTCTATCGGCCATGGGGCAATTATGAAACGGTGGATGAGTGTGATCGATTCAAGGTCAAGCGTATCGTGGTCAATCCCGGCGCCAGTCTCTCGCTGCAGCAACACCATCATCGGGCCGAGCACTGGGTGGTGGTGAAGGGAACGGCGCAAATCACCAAAGGTGAGAAGGAGATCATGCTGACAGAGGATCAGTCGGTGTATATCCCTTTAGGCACCAAGCATCGATTGACCAATCCCGGTTTGATCCCCCTGGAGATCGTCGAGGTGCAGACCGGTAGTTACCTGGGGGAGGATGATATCGTGCGTTTTTCGGATGAGTACGGCAGGGACAACTGCTGACCTGGTTGGGTATATTTCAGTTAGTACCAATTTGTGAAATAAATCACAAAAATCCTTTTTTACCACAACACCGAGATTGGATCTTCAGCAACTCTTAAGCTTCTTTAGGTAGTTTAATTCCCGCTTAACGGGCTATAACAGGCTACCTGGAGGCGAATATGAATTTCGTAAAGCTCTTCACTATCTCTTCCGATGATCGACGCGATTACTATAAAAAGAAGATCTCAGAACACACCCCGCCGATCAACGACCATGACCGGGAAATGATCCGCATGTATCAGCGTTTTCTCGATGTGAACAAGCTGGATAATGTACTGATTACCCGTCACTGAAAATAACCTTATTTAAACCTGCTCCATCGCCATAAAGGACTTTGGCGATTGCAGATGCTTGCTGATGGGTAGGTCCGTTGAATGCTTCGGATGGTCAGTTGGGGGATAGTCAATACGTGGTGTTCTGTTACGGGGTTAGACTTGTGCTACCCTATCTGTTTAAATTTATTTTGCGTGGCCGCGAAATTACTACATCTTTATTGGCTGATCTAATCTCTGATAGTCAGCATCCCTTCCGGAAACAAATGATCAGCATTTTCTATCGCGAACTTGAGCAAAACGTTTGTCCCGCGAAGTTTATACTTCGCACAAATGTTGCTGCGATGATTCTGCACTGTTCTATAACTTATGTTAAGTTCCTTGCCTATTTGTTTGCTGGTCTTTCCCTGATGCATGAGATAAAGCACGCGCCTTTCCTGAAGTGTTATTAGGGAAAGATCCAGATCTGGTTTTGATATGGTGCCGCTGGCTTTTTCTATAGTGAAGTCATTCTCTTGAGCGTGAACGGAATTGCTAATGAAAACACTACCAGCCTCTACAGAGTTGATGCAGTCGCAAATCAGCTTTTCATCATCGGATTTCACGATGTATCCACTTGCCCCCAGATCTAAGGCACGTTTTGCAAACGAGTATTCTTTATGCATACTTATAACGATAAATTTTGTTTCTTGCAAAAGGTGACTGCAAGCCTTGAGCACATCGAATCCCGATCCGTCGGGCAACTCGATGTCTGTAATAACAAGATTTGGATGTTCACTGTTAATGGTTTGAGTGCCTGACTCACTCGTAGTCAATAACATTACATCGGGATACCCGCAGTAATTAAGTAGTGGTTTTAGGCTTTTACCTATCAAGGGGTGGTCGTCGATAACTATGGCTTTCTTTTTCATCGGTCAGCTAAACTCGGGAAGTGGGAGGCCTATCTTTACTGCGGTTCCATCCGACGGCTCTATCATAATAAAGCCGCCAAGGTATTCAATGCTGTCCTTGATCATGCGCAATCCGAAGCCGTCATCGTTAGCACATTCATTGAATCCGGTGCCATCATCTTTAATCAGTAAAATAGCCTGTTGATAATCTTTTGTTGTCTCAATATAAAAACGAACCATAACTTCTGTTGCTTCGGAATGTTTGATAATGTTATTCAGACACTCCTGCAAAGAATAAAACAGTTCATTTTCAATATTTCTCGGCAGTTCGGTATTTTCTATTGCGGCAATACACTCGATGGGTGAATCCATGAATGTATTTTGTATAAGTCTTTCTGCGGCTCTTGTGAAACCCAGCTGCTCAATGTGAAAAGGATGAATAAGATGTGAGATATCCCTGACCTTCTCGATTACCTGGTCTACCTGCTCCACAAGATCGTTATTTTCGTCCGAGGGTTGTAATTTTTTGATTTGATTCTCTATTAGCAGCAAATCATGGCTGACGCCATCGTGGAGCAGTCTTCCAAGGCGGCTTCTCTCTTTTTCCTCTACTGACATTAAGGTCTTGTAGAATCGCTTCTGGTCTTCCTGTTTTTCAATTCCGATTCTGATGTTTTCCAGTCTGATGCGATTGATTCTGTGAGCAAGACCAATGGATAGCAAAAGGGCTTCAAACACGATAGCAATTTCCATCATGTGCTTGACCCAGAAGCCGGTTTCAATCACTCCGTTTTGATGCAATAAGGCAAGACTGATTGCAGAGAATAGTACAATATAGCTAACTGACATATATGCAGCCGATCTATCGCCGGCAATAGTCCGTTTCAGGGCGATGTATAACACAATCACCATGTTGATGGACGACAATAAATGCAGCGTATTTTGCCCGATTATATAGTTATCTAGTATCAGCAAAAACAAACTTGCAAGTGGAAATATCGCGAAAATCGTCATGAACTTCGCTAGTTTTGGGGCGACCTTTCTAAGTGAAAGGTAATGAATAGAAAATAACGGTAAAAATAGATTGGTTACAGCTATGGCAATTAGCGCAATGATTGTAGTACTGCCATCCAGATCAGGCCATAGGTATTGTTGACCCAAGCCTGTAACCCCCAATTGCACAAAAGAGAATGCCAAGATATAGGCAACGTAATAGAAGTAACTCGAATCCCGTATGGACAGATAGAGAAAAAAATTGCTGACTACAAGGACAAAAATAGCGCTAAATACGGCACTGTAGTAGCTGTTGTTTTGATCAATTTGTTTGATCAGCGTTGCTTCAGAGACAAGCTTCAGTGGAAAGACAAATTCACTGTAAGAATTAATTCTTGCATACACATCTGGTGCAGGTGATTTTCCGAGTGGAATTGTCGGAATCCTAAACTCAACAGGCCAATTGCTAAAGATAGTATCGTCGCCCACCCGGTAGGATTTCCAAGAGTCACTGCCGTCTCTTATATAGACATCGACCTGATCAATATTCGGGAAATCAATTTGCAGATACCAGGGCTCAGCCGAGTCCATCTTTTCCAAAGGCAGCGCTATATGTGCCCAAATATCATTGTTTTTTGGATTTTTCGTGGGGCTTGCTGAGAACTTATGTTTTGGTGAAGAGTTGATGGTGTCAATCGTTGGCGCGGTTGAAACATCATTCCAGTACATAATACTGGGTTCAATCTCAGATTCGCTCGCGAGAGCTTGCACCGATGAGACGACCAAAATACACCACATGCAGACGGCCGCCCTAATATGACTTTGAAAGACCAACATATTATATCTTACATAAAGAGTATTATCCAGGCACCTCCTTGCATCTGGCGTTTTGTAAAATGAAACATACAAGATCTAGAGAATTCCCCAGTTTTTTGCAAAAGCACTACTGGAAATGAATTAAAAACAGCCTGCGTTTAGACAGACTTTATATAAGCTTGGCTTGCTTTTCCAGTATCAGTACCCAGGGCCAAGACATATTTTCCTATGCGCGTGTACGATTACATTCGAGATACAGAGTAAGCCATGTATAAAAACTAGGATGCTTTTTAATTCCTAATGCTTCTAGATTGGATTGTAACAATACTGTCAAATGTGACGATCCGATATTGCCAAAAGCTATTTGATATGAGTACTTGTGCTTATTGATCAGATTACCTCTAGGTCCATATTATGAAATGGGAGAAAGCATTCTTTCAATGGCCATATGTAAGACAACAATCCACACATCGCTTTAGACTTCATTTCTAATCCCTGCAAAATCTGTCGAGATAATTTACAACGCTACGCAATCAATAAAATAAAGCGTTGTTTTAATGCGTATGGCACGAGATTTGCAATACTGTGTTAACAACCGTCTTTATTATTTTGCAGCAAAAGCTACAAAAATAAATTAGGTACATATTGCAAATGAAAGCTTGGGATATTGATTTAAGTACTCGTGCTCATATTGACACAACTGGGATTCCTACAAAGCCTATCCAGTACTTTTAAAACCATCCAGGGCGTTTTAAACAACAAACACAATCATCAAGAGATATCCGCACAGCAAGATAGTTTTATATTTATTTACTGGAAATAGTTACAATGAAATTCGTCCAAATCACTTCCAAACTTTTCTTATTGCTATGGCTCTTAACTAACATAGCAAGTGCAAATCCAATCTATTATGAGCTGACAGATATTGGTGGCGGCAGCTATGAATACCAATACACTGTCGACAACCAGACCCTCTCGCCGATTGAGGAATTCACCATCTGGTTCGATCTCGGTCTATATGACAATTTACTTATCTCCGCGAGTCCCAGCCTGGATTGGGACGGCCTTGCCATACAACCCGATCCGCTATTGCCAGATGACGGATTTGCCGATTGGTTGACTTTCGGTGCAGCAATCAATCCGGGAGAGATGCTTGGTGGTTTCAGGGTTGAGTTCGACTGGCTAGGCAGTGGAACGCCGGGTGCGCAGTTCTTCGAGATCATCGATCCCGAGAACTTTACAGCGTCAAGTAGCGGCTTAACCCAAATCACTCAAACAGCAACTTCCACTTCGGTCCCAGAGCCTGGTACATGGGCACTCATGGGAGTTGGCCTGTTACTGCTAGGTGTTAGACGATTTAGAAAAACTATTGATAAGTAGTTCCTAAAAAAAATAGGTTGAAATATTTCAAGGCATTCCGTGATTAATATACAAGGTCGGGGGACTTTGATTATGCAACATGCTCGCAATCTGCTCATACTTCTCACGTTGTTATGGGCACCTGTTCAATCTCTATTCGCCAATCCAATCTACTACGACTATTTGGACTTGGGAGCAGGACGCTATGAATACAACTACACCGTGGATAATCAAACCGCCTCGGCCATTGAAGAGTTCACCGTCTGGTTTGATCTTGGTTTGTATGACAACCTGCTGATCACCGCAAGTCCGGGTCTGGATTGGGACGGCCTGGCGGCACAACCCGACCCGTTATTGCCTGATGATGGCTTTGCAGATTGGTTGACCTTCGGTGCAGCGATCAATCCTGGTGAGTCGTTGAGTGGTTTCAGTGTTGAGTTTGACTGGCTCGGCGATGGTACGCCGGGTTCTCAATTCTTCGAAATCGTCGATCCCATTGAGTTTGTTGCCCTGAGTAGCGGCTTTACCCAAACCGCACCACCTCCTCCGCCACCACCACCGTCATCCAGTTCTGTTCCTGAACCCGCTACCTGGGTGTTAATGGGTGTTGGCTTGTTATTGCTTGGCATTCGGCAATTCAGAGACCAGCGACTCCTTGTCGGTGCAAAAGCCACAGCACTATGCTCAGTCGCCCTCCTGGCATTACCCTTTTCAGCGTCAGCAGCAGTGACAGACCTGTCAGCTACTGATCAGCAATACGTCAGTAAACAGAGGGCGGGGCGTTTCTATTTCGACTACACCTACACCCTGAGTGTCAACAACGCCGCCGAGCCGATGAGCAATGTTGTGGCGACAGTGACCAGCACCTCTCCCTATACAACCATCATGGAAGGGGAAGTGATCCTTGGCAATCTGAGTGGCGGCGACACAATCAGTACCGATACCTTTACCTTTCGCCAGAACAGACGCCAACCCTTCGACCCCAGCGCACTGGTCTGGACTTTCACCGGCGATGTGGTAGTTGTCGGTGACAATGCGCCGGTCATCACAACCACACCGCCTACCCAGGGGAGTGTGGATACGCCTTTTGCCTATGATGTGGACGCCACGGATGCCGATGCGGGCGACACATTGACCTATGCCTTGTCACTGGCACCAGCGGGTATGACCATCGATTCTGCTACCGGTGCAATCCAATGGACTCCAGCAGACTCAGGTTCAGTGGACGTGGATGTCCTGGTCACCGACAGCACCGGCCTGACCGATCGGCAGATCTTCCTGGTGACGGTCAATTTGGGTGACAACGACCAGGCCCCAAGCCTGGCGCCTATTGCCGCCCAATCGACCATTGTCGGCCAATCGATGCAGGTCCAGGCATCGGCGACAGATCCCGAGGGTGAGACCATTCGCTACGGTTTGCTCAATGCACCCGCCGGCATGGCGATCAATCCCACCAGCGGTTCGATCCAGTGGACCCCCGACGCTGCTCAGGCGGGTACAGCCTCGGCAACGGTTACTGCTTCAGACCCAGGTTTACAGCGTGCCAGCACCAGCTTTTCGGTCACCGTGCTCACTGAGGAAAGCAACCAGCCACCAACCATGGCACCGGTCGCCGATCAGAGTCTCGATGCCGGTACGGCCTTCTCGCTGACATTGGCCGCCAGCGACCCGGATGCCAACGAGATATTGATCTTCAGTCTCTCGGGGACGCCCGGCGGGCTGCAACTCGACCCCATCAGCGGCAGCATCAACTGGACTCCCACCTCCGATAGTATCGGCAGCCACCCGGTGGTCGCCACCGTTACCGACTCGGCAGGTGCGGAGGCCTCAACCAGTTTCACTGTCACCGTCAGCGGTGCTCAAGAGCCTCCCGTTGCCGTGGACGACAGCTACATCCTCTCAGAGCGGGAAGACCTGGTGGTCGATGCGCCCGGTCTTCTTGCCAATGATACGGATGCCAACAATGACCCTCTATCCGCCATTCAGATGAGCAGCCCGACAATCGGTGCCCTGAGCAGCTTCCCTGGCGATGGTTCCTTTACCTACTCGCCACCTGCCATTCCACCCATGACCATCGGGCTTGAACAGCAGTGCATCTATTTCGACCGCGGTGGATTCGGCGAAGGCATTGCCGTGGGCGATGTGGACGCGGACGGTGAAATCGAGATGGTCAGCATTTTAAGACCCACGACCGGTCCGGAAATCGTGATCAATGACGGTGCTACTTGTGTCGCGGAACAGGTAGCACCTTTAGGGGGCGGTGAAAATATTGGTGAGGCTGATCCCAATGCCACAGTGACCCTGGTCAATCTGGACAGTGATCCGGACCTGGAGATCGTGGTGCCTTATAGCCGCTGGAACCCACTGCTGCCGAGCGGGGCTCAAGGTACTTATCTCATGGCGCTGAATCGGGATGGTTCTGCGGTATGGAACAGTGCAACCCGACTCTCCGAGGCGGTCAGTTTCACTGGCGGCAGTACCTATGATATTACCGTCAGTCCCGTTCCGGTGGACCTGGACGGCGACGGCAATGTGGAATTGCTACAGGCCTACACAGCGGATGGCACCAGCAACAGCAACAGCCGTGCCGCGGTGGTCGCCTATGACGGCGCAACAGGCGCGATCCTGTGGGAGTATGTGGGTCCGCTACAGCGCTTTCCCGGATCGGGTGCCAATGTTCCGGCACGAAATCCGATCATAGCCGACCTCGATCTCGACGGCAGCCCGGAGATCATCTGGAGCCACTCGGTACTGAATGCGGACGGCAGTTTGAAATTCCTACTGCCGGTTCTGGATTTCACCACCGGCACCGCCAACTTCATGGTTGCGGCAGTGGCCAATTTCGATAATGACCCCTATGCGGAGATCGTCGCCTACGATCCCTATCGTCACTATATGTTCGAGCACACCGGGGCGTTGAAGTGGCAGATCGACAGAGACATGGGTTCGATATCAGGTTCACGCCGTGCCTATTCCCTGATCACCGTGGCACAGCTCGACAACGACAACCTGCCGGAATATGTTGTCACCCGTCGCGGCACCTCCACCGTGGCCTGGGCACTCTATGCCTATGACACCGATGGCACCGAGCTGTGGAATCAGTTTGATCTGGGCCTGTCGATCGAGAACAGTCTGCTGGGTGCGGTTGCGCCGGCTGCCTTCGATTTCGATCGCGACGGCATCGATGAACTGGTGCTCCAGCATCCCGGCGGTGAATCCGGTGGCGCCCCCGCGGCTGGGCTTGTGATCCTTTCGGGTGAGGACGGTTCGATCATCGCCCAGGACACAACCAGCCTGATACCGGGACGTCCCGCGGAACCACTCACCATCGCTGATATCGACGCTGACGGCGCTGCTGAGATCATCGGTTCCCATGTCTACCCAAGCGGCGGCGGCAACGAGCTGCGCCTATTCGAAGGATTGCCGGGCAACCCCTTTCCCGCGGCCCGCCCGATCCGCAACCAGTCCAACTATCAACCCAACCTGGTGAATGCGGACGCTTCAATCCCGACCTATCCTCAACCCCACTGGTTGACGCCGGGATTGAACAAGTTCTTCGCTACACCGATCGTTCCCGGTGAAAGCGGCGTGGACATGGACGCCTTCACCTATGTGGCCAACGACGGCAGCAGCGACTCCAACGAGGCCGTGGTGGATGTCACCCTGGCGATCGTGAATGCGCCGAATATCGTCTCCACCGCTGTGGAAGGTGCGTCTCCCGGTTTCACCTATGAATACGCTGCACTGGCTACTGATGCGGACTTTGGCGATATCCTCACCTGGACCCTGGTGGACGCACCGGCGGGTATGACGGTCAACCAGTTCGGCATCATCGCCTGGCAGCCCCAGGCGAGTGACCTGGGGACCACCCGGGTGCAACTGGTGGTGACCGACAGCAGCGGCAATACCGGGAGCCAGACATTCAGCATCAATGTCCAGCCACCGGTCACCGTGCCCAACCTGCTGGGGAGCACCCAGACAGTGGCCTCCGATGCCCTGGACAGCTCAGGACTTGCGGTTGGCAACATCACTGAGTCGTTTAGCCTGACGGTGCCGGCGGGGCAGGTGCTCTCCCAGAGTATCACCGGCGGCAGCGAGAGCGCGGCGGGGGCGATGATCGATTATGTGGTCTCCCTGGGACCACCACCGATCTTTGTTCCGAACCTGGAAAATCTCAGCGTCGCGGTGGCAGAGACTGAGCTGGTCGATCTGGGACTTGTCCTGGGCAATGTCTCCTTCATCAACGATCAGGAGATACCCAGGGGCTTGATTCTGAGTCAGAGCATCACTCAGGGAACCGATGTGGCGATTGGGACCGCAGTTGACCTGGTGGTCTCCGGCGGTCCGGCGTTGTCGGTTTTCCTCTCCAGCAATCTGATCGGCGAGGGCGAAAGCATCAGCCTTGAGATCGAGGCCTTCGATATCAGCGGTACAGCGATGGCGCTGCCGGGTGATCTGGTCATCGGTGTCGATGCGGACCCGTCCGCCACCGGCACCCAACCCACTGCCAATGCGAGCGCGATCACCACCGCCCTCGATACCAATGGGGTCTACACCCTGCAGGTCGCCTCGACCTCCATGGGGGTCAGTCTGAGCGAGGAGTTTGTCGTCTCCACGGTCAACGGTGTCAACGGCGTACATGCCGCGCACTCCATCTTCTCGGGCCAGTTGAACCGTGCTGACCGTTTGATCGATGACATCAACACAGCCCTGATCGACGGCGACCTGGTCAGTGTCAGTGCCCTGGCCAGTCAGTTGCAGAACCTGCGTAACGCCATCGACCTGGATGGCTTGAGCAGGACGCCGGCGGTGATTCTGGAGAGCGGCTACCTGCCGACGACCCTGCCGGATACCCAGACGGCCGCGGATGTGAGCTTCACCGCCTCACTGCCTCCGGTTGAAGCGGCGATTCGCGATAGCCGGCTGTTCCTCGAGCTGCTCAATCCGGCCGCCAGCCGCAATGACGATGTGCGGGCGCGTTTCCTCAACGACAACCTGGAAGCTGCAATTAACGGGATGAATCCCGCGAATCTGACCCGTCGCGGTACCGTGGTACATGCCGCTGCCCTCTATCGCCTGTTGTCAGTGGAGGTGCCGAAGCTGGTGGCGGCGGATATCGACCGCCTCTTGAGCAGCCTGGCTGCCGAAGGGCTACTGGTCTCGAACTTTGCCACACCGGGTGAGTTCTACGCCATGAACAGCCGCCCCCGCGTCGCGCTGGGTGCTGAGGCCAGACCCACCACCTTCTCCCTGGCTGGCTTGATCACTGCCTCCGCTGTGCGCTCGTTCATCAAAAGCAAGGTCTATGATCCGCTGCTGAAGACGACGAAGCTTAATGCGAAGAGCATTGTGATCGAAAATCTCGCCAGAGATACCTCTCCGGTGAGGGATATATCGGGGATTATCACCGGTGCCTCCCAGTCGTTCCACAGTTTCGAGGTGGACAATCCAATCATCGAGGCCTACAGCACTCTCTTCCATAGCAATGGTTATGTGGTGCACCTGATCGGCCCTCCTGCGTTTTCCACACTGGAATTCATCCTGCAGAGACTCAGCAGCTCCAATCAGGGTGGCATGGTCGAGGCCTTGGAGCTGTTCAACGAGCTTAGAGAAACGGCTGGCTCGGTGGCGACCAACCTGCAGGATGGTTACAGCACCATCACCCCCTCATCCGTGGAGAACGGTTGCTTCTTCGATGCCGCTCCGGACTGCCGTCAACTGCTGTTCAGCAGCAGCCTGCCCGTGGTCCACGCAAGCGGTACCTTTCCCGCGTCCGTGGTCATCGTGGTGCAGGACCTGGTGACGGGAGAGATCTCCATTGGCGATTTTATCTTCTTCCCGAGCCGCTAACCCATGCAGTGCTCATCAACTGCCCGCCCCGCGATCCGGGGCGGGCATGCCTGCCAAAAGGCCAAGGTAGTTGCCTCGCTGCTGATGCTTGTCGCACTCCTGGGATGTGTCCCCAGATCGGACCTCCCCTTGACCGAGCTGTTACCCGGGGTCGCCCCCGGGATCGTGACACTCCATGCGGTGGATGAGTCGGTGGGCAGTGGTTTCCTGATCGGTGATGGCTTGGTTGTCACCAACGCCCACATGGTCGCCAGAGGCAAACTCTCCGTCACCTTTCATGACGGCCATAAGGCCCGTTGGCAGACCCTGATAACAGATGATCGTTTGGACCTGGCCATTGGTCGTGTTGAACATGGTGGAGCGGGGCGCCTGGAATTACGCGATCAACCACCCCTCCTCGGCGAGACCGTCTACGCCCTGGGCAACCCCTTCGGGCTGGGTCTCACCGTCACTCGCGGCATCGTCAGCGCAGAGGCGAGGGCCATCGGCGGTGAACAGCGCTGGCAGACCGACGCGGCAATCAATCCCGGCAACTCCGGCGGTCCGTTGGTCGATGCAAAAGGCAAGGTGGTGGGAATAGTCAATGCCCGGGCGGCAATCGGTTCCGGGATCGGTTTTGCGGTGCCGGTGGCGTCTTTGCGGGAACTGTTGCAGGGAGTTGAATCAGCGGGTCAGTGATGGGCAGCATGTCGGCATATGGACGATGCTATATGCTGAGCAATGATAACGATGTTTGAAATTGGTGGAGGCGGGCGGATTTGAACCGCCGTCCGCGAGTCCTCTGCCTATAGCTCTACATGCTTAGCCCTGTCTATTGTGTTTAACCGGTCACTACCCGATGGGCAGGGTATGTGACAAGCGATACCGGTAAGGTTTTAACATCTCCGCCCCGGTCGAGCTTCAATGCGATCCCATGAGATATGACGCCTGAAAAGCTGGACGCATAGGCACGGCTCCAGTCAGACGGCACCCTACTGGGTATTAAGCAGCGAGTGCGTAGTTGTCGTCGTTGGCAACTATAAGTTTGCAGCTGGATTTA
>NATW01000188.1 GCA_003094555.1 gamma proteobacterium symbiont of Ctena orbiculata | reverse complement strand
AAGGGGATCCCCAGTTTGAATTGGCACAAGAAGGTGTGATGATAGAGATCTAGAGGGGACAGACCACGGTTTCCAACGATATCAACGTCTAGTACCCTAGTAGTCAATTTCAATGATCAAGGAAGATCGATATGCCAAGACGCCCAAGGATAGTGCTGCCAAATGTCCCGTTACACATTATTCAGAGAGGTAATAACCGTCAAGCCTGCTTTTATGCAAGGCAGGATTATCATGTCTACCTGGAGTGGCTGGGAAAATATGCTGTAGAGACAGGCTGCACTGTTCATGCCTACGTGCTGATGACCAACCATGTACACTTGCTATTGACTCCAGAAAATAGTGAATCAGTCGGACATATGATGAAGAAGCTTGGCCAGCGGTATGTTCAGTATGTCAATCGAACATATAGACGTAGTGGAACCTTGTGGGAGGGTCGCTATCGATCGTGCCTGATTCAGAGTGAGATCTATTTATACACCTGTCATCGCTATATTGAATTGAATCCGGTTCGTGCCAAATTGGTCGATCACCCGGCGGACTATCCTTGGTCAAGTTATCAAGCAAATGGACATGGAGTGAGTAATGGCATATTAAAGCCACACCCCTTATACGAGGCTTTGGGTAGGGATATGGCTGAAAGACAAATTGCCTATCGAGAATTGTATCGCCATGAGTTGGGTCCTGATGTTATCGATGAGATCAGGAAATCAACCAATGGTAATTTTGTTCTGGGTGATAGACGATTTGCCGAGCAAATAGAAGCAAAGCTGGGAAGACGAGCTACACCGGGTAGATCTGGGAGACCAAAGCGTGATTAAGAATGAAATTAAATGCAAAACGCTTGAAACCGTGGTCTGTCCCCGTTTCTCGCGTTTCTCGTTATCCCGCATCACACCCACCTGGGAGGTGAACTGACCCTGGTTATCAAAGGTGCCTATACAGACGAGATGGGACGTTTCCAGAGTGGCGATCTGGCCGACCTGGATGAGTCGGTGAACCACCAACCGGTTGTGGAAAATGATGAGCCCTGCATCTGTCTTATTGCCACTGATGACAGATTGCGCTTTTCCGGGGTGTTTAGCCGCATGTTGCAGCCACTCATCGGTATATGAAGTGACTTGACTGCCGTCTTTGTTGGACATCGGCCGGAGAGGCATGGGCGGCAATGGATCGGTAGTCTCTCCTGCACCGGAATCAACTTTTTCTCTTTTGTTTCACTCTTCTTGGGGTGAAATGGGTCATTTGCTGTGTGCTGAAGTCCAGCATGCTTGTATCGCTACGCCTGTTTCCTGCATTATTATCACAGCCGGGGAGTGTGGTTGGATATCGATCAAGGCAGATGAAATAATGGCCCAGCCAACCGGCTCGAGCAAACTGACAGATCAATCTATTTTTGGACAACACCATGACAACAATCGGTACGCCCTTCTCACCCTCTGCAACGAAAATCCTGTTTTGTGGCTCTGGAGAGCTGGGCAAAGAGGTGGTAATCGAGCTGCAGCGTTTCGGTTGCGAAGTGATCGCCTGCGATCGCTATGAGAATGCACCGGCGATGCAGGTGGCTGATCGCTCATACACCTTCTCCATGCTCGACGGGGCCGAGCTGCGCCGGGTGATCGAGCTGGAAAAGCCTGACTATATCGTGCCCGAAATCGAGGCCATCTCCACCGATACCCTGGTCGAGCTCGAGGGTGAGGGATTCAATGTGATTCCAACCGCGAACGCCGCGCGCCTTACCATGAACCGGGAAGGCATACGCCGGCTCGCGGCTGAAGAACTGGGCCTTCCCACATCCAATTATCAGTTTGTCGATAACAAGGAGGATTTTGTCAAAGCCGTTACCGAGATCGGTATCCCTTGTGTGGTAAAACCGATCATGAGCTCTTCCGGCAAGGGTCAGAGCACCATCAAAAGCGAAGCTGATATAGAGACCAGTTGGACCTATGCCCAGGAGGGCGGGCGCACCGGAGCGGGGCGGGTCATCGTCGAAGGCTTTGTGGATTTTGATTATGAGATCACCCTGCTGACCGTTCGCCATATCAACGGCACCAGCTTCTGCATGCCGATCGGGCATCGTCAGGAAGATGGGGACTATCAGGAGTCTTGGCAACCGCAACCCATGAGTGATGCGGCACTGACTCGTTGCAAAGAGATCGCCGAGAAGGTCACAGGCGCCTTGGGGGGTCGCGGTATTTTCGGTGTGGAGTTGTTTATCAAAGCTGACCAGGTCTACTTTAGCGAGGTATCGCCCCGTCCCCACGATACCGGCATGGTCACCATGATCTCTCAGGATCTGTCCCAATTCGCACTCCACACACGCGCCATTCTGGGACTGCCGATCCCGAATATCATGCAGCATGGTCCTTGCGCCTCCGCTGTGATATTGGTCGAGGGTGATTCCAGCAATCTACGCTTCAATAATCTCGATGCAGCACTGCAAGCCCCGGACACCCAGCTGCGACTGTTTGGCAAACCGGAAGTCAAGGGCAAGCGCCGTATGGGTGTTGCACTTGCTAGGGGAACGGATATCGAGAATGCCAGAGACAAGGCTTTAAAGGTCGCTGACGCTGTAGTTACTGAGCTTTAGACCCAAAAAATATTTCAATTAATGTCACTAGTATGGCCGCTAGAGGAGAGTTGGCGTGTCGACATATTCTTCAGGTTGGACCGCTAGCCTGCCTTGTCCATCTGCATCGCGGAGGTACTTTATATAGCGAAGCTATCCTGAGGGAGCTGGAGTTTGTAGATGTTTACTCCAGCATAGGGAGTTCGATGGTTACCAAAAATCCCCCATCCTTCAGATTTTCAGCACGAACCTCCCCCCGGTGGGCGGTAACAATCCGCTTTGTGATCGCCATGCC
>NATW01000187.1 GCA_003094555.1 gamma proteobacterium symbiont of Ctena orbiculata | reverse complement strand
GGTGAACAACCGGAACTACAGGCAGCCGGTCCATCCAACAATCCCTTTTCAAGACTCGCTCAAGCATCGTTTGCAGTCAGTGCCGACGTACGAGAGGTGCAAACCACAGATAGGGATGAGCTGTTATTGCGTTGCATGAACCGGGTGATCGGGGAGGAGGGCGCATGGCTCGAGAATGGCCAGACACTCTTGGCCTCCATCGCTGCGGTATCACCCTTTGTAGGATTGTTCGGCACTGTCTGGGGTGTGCATCACGCACTCTCGGCCATCAGCATCGAAGGAGCGGCTTCCCTGGCACAGATTGCCGGGCCGGTTGGTGAGGCGTTGATTATGACCGCATTGGGATTGGCTGTAGCCATTCCCGCGGTACTTGCATTCAATCTGTTTTCTCGCAGCAATCAGGTGATTTTGTCTCAATTGGACGGTTTCGCTCATGAATTGCATCACTACCTGATCACGGGACAGAGACTGCCGACCAGTGTCAGGAGCAGAGGGATTTAACATGGCCTTTCTCAATCAGGGAACTGCGAAGTATGGTAGACCCCGTGCAGAGATCAATATGATACCGTTGATCGACGTCATGCTGGTATTGCTGGTGATCTTCATGGTGACCGCACCACTGCTGACCCATGCCGTCAAGCTGGATCTGCCGCAGGCCAGTTCCGAGGCCAGGCAGGTGGCCAGTAAGGTGGAAATAGCCATTGATGCGATGGGAAAACTCTACTGGGATGGCGATGGATTCGATGCCGAAGAGATTGACATTCGGTTCACTGGATTGGCAAATGTACGCCCGGAGTCGGAAATCCATCTATACGCCGACACATCAACTCGCTATGAAGTGATAGCCAATGTCATGGCAGCCGCATCACGCGCGGGTTTGACACGCATCAGCTTCGTGACACAGCCGGAGACAACACGTTGATGATTTAAAAAGCCCCGCCTTGGCGGGGCTTTTGTCTAGCTGACGAAATGGATATCAATATCAATCATCCATGTTCAGCTTGAATGCGAGGAATTGGGTGAACTGACCATTCGGATTGAAGTTGTTGTCCGATACAAGAATCAGTGTTTTCGAACCATCTGCCGCATCCGGACCGAACGTGATGCCCTCGATATTGTCCAGCGTGATGCCGAGCTCTGCCAAATCGAACAGCAGACGCTTTTTCATCGGTTTGAACTTCTTACCATCGATGGAATCGCGTGTCTTCACATTACTGGCGTCGTGCGTGCTGGTAAGATACAGCTTGATGTCGTTGCCAACACCAACCGAAAACGCACGTTCAACCGCGATGTATTTGTTTTTGCCGATTGAAAGCAGTTCCACCAGGCCATTGGTAGCAAACGAACCGGCAGGTATCGGTTCCTGGGGAATCGCATCAGTCATGTAGATGTATTCTTTTGAAGCTTCACCGGTACCGGTTTTCATCGTTAACACACGAACAGGGCTGCCTGCGTCCAGTGATGCGGCAGGACCATCCTGTTTCAACGCATTTTCGGTGGCGGTAACGAGGCGTTTCCCACCCCTGGTGAAAGTCAGGCTCTCAAAAGCCAAGTTTTGGCGAATGCCACTGTCAGCTGTCGGTACGAATTTCTCGGGCAGCTCGAATTCATTCACCGGCTGTCCCATGCGCGTCATGATACGCACGAAAGGTGAAATCCCCGCGTTGGCATCGCCTTCGCTGGTCCAGTACAACAGGCCAGGAAAAGAAGAGAGTCGAATGGATTCGGGGTCGACAGTGTAAGGTTCAAAGAGATCACCATTGATGTCGAAGATCGTGGTGACACCAGTGAAGGTCACATCACTGTAATCGAGATAACCATCCGCCAGATCAATCGTCAGTTCATAGAAACGCGGTTCCGCACGGTCATCACTGATGGCAATGTAACTGTTGCTTTCGCTGTCGTAATCGATGCCTGAGAGGCCGCCAACTTCGGTATCACCATACATGTGGCCAGTAGGGAAGATAGCTTCGCCGATGAATTCGAGATACATGTCATCATCTGCGACCGCACTGAATGGCAGTGCTGCGGCTAGAACAAAGGGTGCGAGTGTTTTCATCTCTTCTTGTCTCGTTTGATTAAAGAAGTGCGTGAATATAGGAGGTGCACGTGACACTTGTGTGTAAGATTTTGAAATGGAATATGACGGTGACTGCCAGGGGGCATAGAAACGGTTCACTCGTAATCGATGAGGGCGATACACGGTCGAACTCAAGGTACTGCAATGACACATTTTTATTGCAGCGCACCATTATGCAGTATGACGGCAATAATTCAGGTGGATAGCCAACGTAAGAAAGAATTCTTGTCGCAATCCCAGCTATTGTTGTCTATTGGAAATATAATAAGCCTAAGTAATTAGTGTTGTCCGCACTTGTTCTTACAGATCATTGTTAAAACCATTAGCTTTTAGATCAAGTCTGGAGTGGCAAAGTTGCTCGTGTGGTACCGGAATCTACTGTTGCCACTTAAAATAATCCATTGCATTTTTATACCGCACCTTTTCGGCGACTTCGGCGGGTAGCTGTTTTAGCCAGTCACGATGGAAGCCAAGGAAGCGGGGCAGCTGTTGCCAACCCGTATCAGGTTCGTCCCAGGGATTGAGTCGCTCCACCGGCCAGACCGGATCAGATCCGATCATGAAACGGTCCGCGTAAGCGATCACGAGCTCTCGCCATTCAGCTTTCAGTAAACCCGTATCATCAACAATAGGCCTGCCCACATGGCGCCATGGATCGCGAGCAGAGAGCTCCACACTCAGATTTGCACAATCTCTCAATGCACGCGCTACTTCAACCGGGGGGAGAACAGAACCGGCATGGGCCCACAGAAAGCGGGTTTTCGGGTGTGCTCTACAGAAACCAATCAGATAATCAGCCCTGGAAAACTCCGTGTGAACGAGCACCGGCACATCGAACTCCGCCGCGAGTTCAAACAGGCTGGAGATATTCGGGTTTTTCCAATCAGTGACAAAGCCGCCGATCATATGAAGTTCGCCAATGCCCCGGTATTTACCCGAAACCAGTGCCTGTCGAGCACGACCGACCAGTGACTTATCGTAATACCAATTCGACCAATCGATCCGGCCTTGATAGACCCCATAGATAGGGATCACCATTTCAGGCGCCAACCCCTGAAGCTCAAGAGCAAGTTCCGGCGGTGTGCCTGTGACTACCGCAAGTGCTACATTGTTGTCACGCAAGATGTCGATAGCCTGTTGTGCTTCGGTGACCTCTTTTTGATTCCATTTCCAGTGCAGATGGGTATCGGACAAAATTGTCGGCCCTCCATCGCTGACACATATTCTTGAAAAGAGGATCAGAAATGAGAGTAGGGCGGTAAATGAGAAGGTATTGATGAAATTGAACATAGGTTTCTGACTAATTTAACACAGGGTAGGCAATCCAACCTTCAATTCGATCTGCCGTATCTGACAAGCCAAAGTTCTTATCTCTGAGTAACCAAGCCCAGGCAGCCTGTATGGCGCATAGAAGTGAATCCAGATGATCAGCGCCCGGATCATCAATAATCGTGTCAGGCGCTTCTACAGTAATACCCGCCAGATTTTGCAGTGGGCCGCTTTGTAAATTTCGTAATAGATCGAGTCTGGCATGGTATTGCTCTTTTGTCTGTTTCGATTTCGTATCCTGCTTATAGCTGAGTCTGCCGATAATCTCTCTTGCCAGTACGCCAGGGTAGGCTTCTACGACAATTCGCTGGGGATCTCCTTTTTGCAGAACTGGAATAGTCACGCTCGACTGCCTAAGACGAGGCGCTCCTTCAAAGAACATCAATCCAACCGGAGTGCCATAGATCTTTTGTGGACTGATCGCACCTGTAGCAATGTCGGTTTGGCGACGGTGTTCCTTATCGCCAACTTGGCGGTTTTTTCTATAGTCATCCAAAGTCCTGCGAAAATCCTCCCGTGAGATTCCACCAACCAGATCCACATAGTCTTGCCAACTTGCAGGCCAGCCTATGGTTTCGATGAATCGACGGGCTTGCCCGAAAGGGAAGTCGATTCCACAAATCCATGGCCCAGGCTTTTGTAGAGCCGCTTCGAATTCATTGAAACTTGTCCATTCTTGTAACTCATTAACCACAAGGTGAGTGGCTTGAAGAGAGCAAGTGATACACGTAATTGGCTTCTTCTTACTGGGGCGGCTGGTAAAATCGATTCCGTAGACAATCATTAATTCCTCGCAGGCATGCATGCGGAAAACAGCAGATTTAAAGACTAAGATACTTGGACGTCTATAAGCTCTACTTAATTATGGATCTCATGGATATATATGATTTAACATAATATACATTATACATCTTTCATATTCGAACCATATAAGCAATACTTGACATTAATAATATTACGTATATTGCTGTTATTTATGTTATTTATAAACTATTCGCTCTAAAGATACTGGCTTATAGTCATCTCTCCACCAATCCTTATCCCATCCTGCAACTTTACCTACCCTCACTGCTGTAACCTTCTAATATCGATCGATCTTATATCAACTGGCACACCTGATTCGAGACATGAGTCGTGGCTCAACCGCACTCTTATGTCGAAAGAAACTCCATTCTTTTATCTGAATTCATTTTGAAACAGCCGCCAAATGCCCTGGTGCTGGTTTGCGAGCTGCTGTCGATCACCCCGCGTGATTTAACGCAATAGTGCGTGGCATCGATACTCACCGCCACGTCCTCCGTCTCCAAAAGGGTTTGCATGGCAATGAGTATCTGCTTCGTCAAGCGCTCCTGAACCTGTGGGCGTTGGCTGAAAAAGCGCACGATGCGATTGATCTTGGACAGGCCTATGATGTTTTTTGCCGGTACATACGCGACGCTGGCCTTGCCGTCGATGGTGACGAAATGGTGCTCGCAGGTGCTTGTCAGTGCAATATTCCCGACCTTGATCATCTCATCGCTGCCGATTTTGTTTTCTATCATGGAGAGCTTGGGAAACTGGCTGTAATCGAGTCCGGAGAAGATCTCGCTGACATACATCTTGGCGATGCGATGCGGTGTGTCCATCAGACTGTCGTCATTCAGGTCGAGTCCCAGAGTCCTTACGACATCGGTCATCAGGCTTCTGATGCGTTCATATTTTTGTTCATTGCTGAGGCCGTTTTCGATCATCGGTGTTTCCAGGCCGCTCTCCGTCAATGCATTGCGCACAGCCTCGGCATGTGGATTGATTTCTGGATGTTTGGCAAGGCGTACAGGGTTATTTCGCATTGTTTTTCTCACATTCTATCTACTGCTTTGTTCTCGTTTTCAAGATTGCTGTCCACTGATTCAGTGGCGGTGATGATCAATCGGGAAACAAAAACCTGTGACAACGGCAAACATCCCTGTTCGAAGTGATGTGATTGAGCTTTATAAGATGGGCAAAATCAATATAAATAATAGGCATTGATGCTGTTGAGTAAAACGTACACTTAATGCAGGTAATGACCCGCCAGCCGGAGTAAACACCCCCCTTTTCCATT
This sequence comes from gamma proteobacterium symbiont of Ctena orbiculata, assembly GCA_003094555.1. Lineage (GTDB taxonomy): Bacteria > Pseudomonadota > Gammaproteobacteria > Chromatiales > Chromatiaceae > Thiodiazotropha. Next base: position 10,401 of record NATW01000187.1, on the reverse strand, counting down.
GATCTATTGCATTCAATAAACTACAATATGTATCGTACGATACATTTAATTATGAAATCACCTACACACAGTTTCTATCGTTATCTGGAAGCGGCTTACGACCACTTCAACAAGGCGTTGTTCAACGGCCGGCTCCCTACCTGCCTGTTGACTGTTCAGCGGGAGAAAAATGTCATGGGCTACTTCTCGGCGAATCGTTGGACCGATCCGCAGGGAACAGTCGTACACGAGATCGCCGTCAATCCCGCCTACTTCGCCCGCCACAATTTGCTGGAGGTCATGCAGACCATCGTTCACGAGATGGTGCACAACTGGCAGCACTGCTTCGGCAAGCCCAGCCGCAACGGTTATCACAACAAGGAGTGGGCCGACAAGATGGATCAGATAGGTCTGATGCCAAGCAGTACCGGTCTGCCGGGTGGCAAGAGAACCGGGCAAAAGATAAGCGACTTTCCAAAAAAAGGGGGCGCATTTGAGCGTGCCGCCAGGGCCTTCATTCTCAAATCAAAGGGTCTCCCCTGGGTTGACCGTTTCACCGCCCTCACCCCATCCTGCCAACCGAGGGAACAGAATCATGTCTGGGAAGAAGATCTGGACAACTCAGCTATGGAAGAAAGGATTGATGACGAATCCCTGACCGCCCTACTCCACTGTCCTATCAGTAAACTCTTCAGCGACCTGGTGCCCAGTGAGCAACTGCAATTGGCGGCACGCAAGAAGGTGAAGTCGCGCTACACCTGCGCCCACTGTCAAACCAATGTCTGGGGTAAATCAAACCTGAAAATTTTGTGTGGTGAATGCGGCGCTGTCTATGTGGAACATGAGGCTGCTTAAGAGAGCTTCAATATGAAATGCGGGAGAGCAACATGAATCGAGTCTGGATCCATCAAGAGAAGCGTCGCTACTATCGGGCACATCTGCAGCCGGATCTGTTTGGGACTTGGACACTGACCCGCTGTTGGGGGAGCCTGGACAGCCAGCATGGTCAGGTGCGAACCGAACTGGTGGCCAGCCAAGGCAAGGGACAGCAGATCCTGGCCGGCATCAACAAGCGAAGGGCTAATCATGGCTATCGATTGGCGCATTCACCTGTTTGAGTAATGGTATGCATCACTATGCTATCAGCTGAAGAACTGGAACAGCACATACGGGATGGAATACCCATTGCAGTACAGATGGCATTCAAGGTAAATGATCTACAGCCGAACAGTATCGCTGTCATTGGTGGCGGTTCTGAATACATCAATGTTCACGGTACCGCCTTCGCGGGCTCTCTCTATACCATCTGTACACTGGCACTGTGGGGACTGGTAACGAGTCGACTCCCGGATGAAGCAACCTTGGTACTGGCACAGGCCGAGATCCGCTATCGCCAACCCATAGTCGGCAACATTCAAGCCCAGTGCATGATTACCCAGGATCGAATGGATAGGTTTCTCTCCGTCCAAATCAGTGCAAACCCTATTCAATGTTGTGACCAAGTGCTCCATCATTGAGCAGTGCAAATCACAGCCGCTTCCTACCTGACTAACAGTCATAGCTGTATAATTTAGTATACATATTGTATTTCAATCACTTATTGTAATATTTTAATTTAATATATCATTGTTGATTTGATATTAAACTGGCTCATTGTTTGCTTCTATTTAATGCTTATTGATCTGAGTAATGAAGCTGATGCCGTTATCCGTCCCCTACACTGTGTTTGTCGCCAAGCAGCTCGAGATCCAGGCGTTGAAGCGTTTGAAGACGCGATCCAATATGGTTGGGGTGATCGGCCATATGATCCACGTGCTGCAGAGCGAACGCGGTGCATCCAGTATCTATCTCGCCTCCTCGGGAAGGCGTTTTGAATCGACCCGCCTGGAACTCATTCGCGAGTCCGAAGTGGTTGAGAACTCTCTGCGGGATAAGATCGAGCTTGAACTGGATTATTCCACCCACTCCAATGCCAAGATCATCTCGCTGATGGCGTGGGTGCTGCTTGGTCTCGACGCCCTGCCTGATCTACGCAAGCGTGTCACTGAACAACAACTGTCGGGCAGCGAATCGGTAGCCGCTTTCAGCCGTCTAATTGCGGGAATGATCTCATTGATCTTTGAGCTGGCCGATGCTGCGATCGATCCGGATATCACCCGCTTACTGGTTGCCCTCTTCAATCTCATCGAGGGCAAGGAGCTGGCGGGGCAGGAACGCGCCATGGGCGCCCTCGCCTTCGGCTCCGGTCATTGCGACAATCCTCTCCAGCAACGGATCTCCCACCTGATCGATGGGCAACAGCGTAATTTCCGCATATTATTAGAATTTGTCGACGAGTCGATAGAGACAAAGTGGCAAGCAATGGAAGCGATGCCCTTTGCCGATGAACTACAGCGGCTGCGCAACATATTAACCACAGCAGAAACAGATACCCCACTCGATCCCAATCTCAGTGACACATGGTTCGAGTGTTGCAGCGAACGCATAACCGCCATCTGGTCAGTTCAGTGCCGCATGGTGGATAGCCTGGAAGCAAGATGTGCCAGGCTGATTGCCGAGGCTGAAGCAGAGCTGCTCGATTCCAAAGGGTTATTGCGCGCACTGCGGGAAAGCCCTCCCGCCAGAGCGGGCATCATCGACCGTTTCTTCGATCCGGAATTGCCAGTGGAACAGTCCCTGAGTTTCAGACCGGCCACGGGTAAGGATCAGGATGGGTCCCACTCCATCATCGAGCTGTTACAGGCCCAGTCTCAGCGCCTGGCCAATGTCGAGGTGGAACTGGAAAAATCCAAGCGGACCTTGAATGAACGCAAGATTATCGAGCGCGCCAAAGGCATTCTAATGGCGCGTTATGATCTGTCTGAAGACGCGGCCTATAAAAAGATGAGAGCGGCATCGATGGATAAGAACATCCGTTTGGTGGATGTTGCAGAATCCATCTTGCCTCTGTCATAGATCAATCACTGGTCGCGGATAAATCCCAATATTTTGGGGAGTGGTATAGGCGCGCCAGTTGAAGCTCCCGCTCGAGCTCCATCTCCCGTGGGAGGTGGTCGCCAAATCGGGTGAACAACTCTTCCTGGTCGACGGTTTCGTGGCGGGCCACTTCCCGGTCGATATTCATGATTTCGAAAAAGTCGGCTTTATCGAAATCCAGTCCCTCCCAATTAAGGGCATCATGGGATGGTACCCAGCCTAGGGGGCTCTCCACGGCGTGCGCACAACCGGTGCAACGGTCAACCACCCACTTCAGTACCCGCATATTCTCGCTGAAGCCCGGCCAGATGAAGCGACCGTGCTCATCCTTGCGAAACCAGTTGACCCGGAAGATGGCGGGTGGTGTGGCAACGTTTTTACGTCCAATACGCAACCAGTGTTTGAGGTATTCCGCCATGTTGTAACCGCAGAATGGCAGCATCGCCATGGGATCGCGGCGCATGGCGGCCTGACCGATAGCGGCTGCGGTCGCCTCCGACCCCATGGTCGCGGCCATGTAGACACCATGCTCCCAGTTGTAGCTCTGAAACACCAATGGAAAGTTGTGGCTGACACGACCGCCAAACAGAAACGCGCTGATCGGCACACCGGCGGGATTCTCCCACTCCGGATCGATGGATGGGCAAGCAGCAGCGGGGGCGGTAAAGCGGGCATTGGGGTGTGCCGCCGGGCGACCACAACCAATGACCCAATCATCGCCGCGCCAGTCGATCATATGCTCGGGCGGATCCTCGGTCAGTCCTTCCCACCATATATCCCCATCATCCGTCAGGGCGCAATTGGTGAAGATGCAGTTCTCACGTAAGGCGGCAATCGCATTCGCGTTGGATGATTCATTGGTGCCCGGGGCAACACCAAACAATCCATACTCAGGATTGATGGCATAGAACTTACCGTCCTCGGGATTGGGTTTTATCCAGGCAATATCATCACCAATGGTTGTGACCTTCCAGTCGTCAAAACCCTCCGGTGATTTGAGCATTGCAAAGTTGGTTTTTCCGCAGGCGCTGGGAAAGGCCGCTGCCACATAGAACTTCTCCTTTTTGGGGGTTTCAACGCCCATGATCAACATGTGTTCGGCCAGCCAACCCTCATCCCGCCCCATTACCGAGGCGATACGCAGGGCAAGGCACTTCTTACCCAACAGGGCATTACCACCATAACCACTGCCAAAGGACCAGATCTCCCGGGTCTCGGGAAAGTGGGTAATGTATTTGTCCTCGATGTTACCGGCGCAGGGCCAGGGGACATCTTCCTCACCCGGCTGTAATGGCGCACCAACCGAGTGCACGCAGGGGACGAATTCGCCATCCTCACCCAGCACATCGAGTACTTTCTGACCCATACGGGTCATGATGCGCTGATTCACCACCACATAAGCGGAGTCCGAGATTTCCACACCGATATGCGCAATGTGAGAGCCAAGGGGTCCCATGCTGAATGGAATGACATACATCGTCCTTCCCTGCATGCAGTCTTTGTACAATCCATTGAGGATCGTTTTCATCTGCTTGGGATCCATCCAGTTGTTGGTCGGCCCGGCGTCTTCTTCCTTCTCCGAGCAGATATAGGTACGCTCTTCAACACGGGCCACATCGCTCGGATGGGAACGGGCCAGATAACTGTTGGGCCGCTTCTCCTCATTGAGGCGAATAAAGGTGCCGCTTCTGACCATCTCGTCACACAAGCGATCGTACTCTTCCTGTGAACCATCGCACCAATAAATCCGATCCGGATTGCATAGCTGAGCGACTTCATCGACCCAGGCTAAGAGTTTACTATTGTTAGTGCGAACCGCGCCGTCATGTTTCATGGTCATGGTGAAAGTCCACCTCTCGTTTTTCGTTACATTACCAGCTTTATGTTTGCTTTTGTCACCTATATCCCACTCGAACAATAGGATAAATATAATAGGTCAAAGAAAAGCCGGGCAACCAGTATAAGGAACTCGGCTAAAATTAGCTATCCTGGTCTGAGTCGGGTTTCTGACCTGTGCAGTTAATCGAAAGCTGCATGGGTTATCGACAAAAACACAACAAAAACAAACAATAGCAATGAAAGCCCTTTCCAGAATAATAAGGGATTGCGCTCAAGCAACGGTGCGCGCGTTTTGTTTTGCATGCTCCGGTTGGGATGACGAAGATCGTATATGAACTCCGATATTTCGTCATGGCGTTTATAAGGATTGGCATGAACCGCTTTACGAATGGTCGCGTCTATCCAAACGGGAATCGTGCGTTCATCGTCGAGTACCGATCGATAGACAAGCTTGCGTTGCGCCGCCCTGCTGGTGGCCCTTGCCACTTGCACACCATAGGGTAACCGCCCTGACAGCATCTGATAGGCAATAACCCCAAGGGAGAAAAGATCCGAACGAGTAGTGCCCGCTTCTCCGAGAAAGTACTCAGGGGCTGTGTATTGTGCGGTACCGAGGATCTGTTGTTGTTCGATACCGGTAATCTCATCCACACCAGCCACCCTGACGGAACCGAAGTCGATGAGCTTTACCGTACCGGTCTTGTCTATCATGATGTTGTTCGGTCTGAGATCCTGGTGCAGCATCTCCTGACGATGCAGTGCGTACAATCCCATAGCGATCTGCTCCACGATGTTGCGTACCGCTTCGAGATCGGGATTTGGGTTGTCGATCATCCATTGGGCCAGGGTTTGGCCTTCTATATATTCGCTAGCGATGTAGAGGTAGTTGCGTTTACGTCGCTGTTCGCAGGGTTTGAGCAGGTGAATATTGTCCACCCGTCGGGCCACCCACTCCTCCATCAGGAAACGTTCCAGATATTCTGCATCGTTCCGCAGATCAATTGAGGGGATCTTGAGGCTGACCTGTTGTTGGGTCTCCATATCCACCGCGAGATAGACATGACTGCGACTGCTGTGATGCAGCTCGCGCACGATCTCATAACCATCGAACCGCATCCGCTGTCGCAGTTCCGGCGGGAATGGCAACTGGGATGCCTGCCGGTGCAGCTCATCGATATCATGTTGTGGCAATTGATCGATGCGTACGATCTGTAGTGTCAGGTTATCATCACTGCCCTGCTGCAGTGCATGATCCACAATCGACCTGGCTGCTTGATCGAGATCGTCATGATGCCGATTAATCGTCTCGGTGAAGATACGCTCCTCGACAAACTCATACACACCATCCGTTGCGAGTATGAATATGTCACCGGCATCGATGGCAAGTGTGTGGTAATCGAGATCGAGCCAGTCACGCATTCCCAAGGCGCGGCTGAGATAACTCTTATCCCGAGACACCCACAGCCGATGATCCTCAGTCAACTGTTCGAGTCGGTTGTCGATGAGGTTGTAGATCCGGGCATCACCGGCGTGAAAGATATGTGCAGTAGCTGATTTAAGCACCAAGGCGGAAAAGGTACAGACATAGCCACGATTCAGGTCGTAACGATAGGGACTGTTACGCGTCTGTGCATATAACCAGGAGTTTGTCGCCTGCAGTACACGCTGCACCGAACGCTGCACCGACCATGATTCCGAGGTTGAATAGTAGTCCTCAAGAAAACCGTTGACCGAGGTCTCACTGGCAATCTGACTGACATCGCTGCTGCTGATACCGTCAGCCAGGGCAATGGCGATACCCTTGGAACTCAACAGTGGCTCATTCGGCATCATCGCCCCATGGAAGTCCTGGTTGATCGGTTTCTGCCCTTTGTCAGAGCATTGACCGGTAGCGATGCATAGGTGTGTTGTCATGTATATAAACTCAGCCCCCGATGGGGCTGAGTTATTACCCCACTGGAGAGATCAAGCGGGTGCTTTCATGCTGGACTGTGTGGAGGCGCGTGCTTTCACCTCCGCTACCGGACGCCCTTTCAACATACGTTCCGGGCTGGTGCGTACATGGGTGAAATAGAGGGGCAGTCCAACCAGGGCGAAACCGCCGACCAGGTTGCCCAATGCGGTGGGCAGTTCGTTCCAGACTATATATTCCATGAAGGTGAAGTCACCACCCATGATCATGGAGAAGGGAAACAGGAACATGTTGACGATGGAGTGCTCGAAGCCCATGAAGAAGAAGAGCATGATCGGCATCCACATGGCGGCCATCTTACCGCTGGCGGAGGTGGAGATCATGGCGCCGACCACACCCATGGAGACCATCCAGTTGCACAACATGCCGCGGATGAAGATGGTGATCCAACCATCCAGACCATGTGCCTGGTAACCGAGGGTACGGGATTCGCCGATCGTACTCACCTTCTCCGCCAACGCGCCGCCGTCGATGTTGTAACCATAGGTGAGGATGAATGACATCATGAAGGCCACCGACAAGGCGCCGGCGAAATTACCGATAAAGACCAGCCCCCAGTTACGCATAACCTGGCCGAAGGTGACACCGGGCCGTCGGTCGATGAGCGCCAACGGCACCAGGGTAAAGACACCGGTAAGGAGATCGAACTTCATCAGGTAGAGCATGATAAAGCCGACCGGGAAGAGTATCGCTCCCACCAGTGGCGATCCCGTCTTGACAGCGACAGTGATGGCGAACATGGCGGCAAGAGCCAGGATCGCGCCGGCCATGAAGGCTCGAATCAGGGTGTCCTTGGTGGACATGTAGACCTTCGATTCACCCTGATCGACCATCTTCGAGACAAACTCGTTGGGTTCTAAATATGACATGGTTACTTCCTCTTAAAGAATAAAAAAATAAAAAACTGAAGATGAATTAGGGTCTTTGTCCACTAGGCCGCCACCTCCTGATCGATCAGGCCCAGAAAGATCCGACCATCCACCACCTTGATGGGGTAACTGCGCGAGCAGCCTGCGTCCGGTGCTTTGGCCTCGCCGCTGGCCAGGTCGATCTTCCAGTTGTGCAACGGACAGGTGACGGAGTTGTCATGGACAATGCCTTGGGAGAGCGGCCCCTTGCGATGTGGACACTCGTCCTTCAGTGCAAAGACTTCATCGCTGGCGGTACGGAACACCGCGATATCGACTGTGTCTGTCTTCACGACCCGTGCACCCAACCGAGGGATCTCGTTCAGTAATGCGATATCGATCCAGTTACTCATGCTTAAACCTCGTGTTGATTTACAAATACGATCAGGCCGCACAGATTTCGATTTTGCGGAACTCGTGGGAGTCGTTACCTTCGGCGCGTTCCTTCCACGGGTCGATCTGTGAGAATGTCTGGGAATAACGGAAGCGTTCGGCCAGGGCCTTACGCTGCTGCTCGTCGAATACGGCATCCTTGATGTATTGCAGACCAACCCGCTCGACCCAGGGGGCGGTGCGTTCCAGATAACGACCCTCTTCGCGGTATTTCTGAATAAAGGCGGCGCAGTACTCCAGGACATCTGCTTCGGTTTCAACCTTGCATAGCAGATCGGTAACACGCACCTTGATGCCGCCATTGCCGCCCACGTGCAGTTCGTATCCCGAGTCAACACAGACTATGCCGAAGTCCTTGATCGTGGCCTCGGCGCAGTTACGCGGACAGCCCGATACCGCCAGTTTAAATTTGTGGGGCATCCACGAACCCCAGGTCATCTGCTCGAGTTTGACACCCAGGCCGGTGGAGTCCTGGGTGCCGAAGCGACACCAGTTCTTACCGGCACAGGTCTTTACCGTACGCAGTGCCTTGCCGTAGGCATGGCCCGAGACCAGACCCGCATCGGAGAGATCTTTCCACATCGCCGGCAGGTCTTCCTTGTGTATGCCGAACATGTCGATACGCTGACCGCCGGTGACCTTCATCTCCGGCACCTTGTACTTGTCGCAGGCGTCGGCAATGGCACGTAGATCCGCTGGGGTGCAGAGACCGCCGAACATGCGTGGCACCACCGAGTAGGTGCCATCCTTCTGGATATTGCCGTGGGCTCGTTCGTTGATGAACCGCGACTGGGCGTCGTCCTGGTACTCACCCGGCCAGCTAGACAGCAGATAGTAGTTGAGGGCAGGTCGGCAACTGGCGCAACCGTCCGGTTGTTTCCATTCAAAGAAGTCACGCACTGCATGCATATCCTTGAGTTGATACTCCCTGATGCCGGCGATCACTTCGTCATGACTGAATTCAGTGCATCCACACATGGGCTTTTTGCTGGGGGTGGCGCTGTAACCCTCACCTACGGTGCTGGCCAGAATCGATTCGACCAGACCGGTGCAGGAACCGCACGAACTCGAGGCCTTGGTATGGGCGCGCACATCTTCCAGGGTGAACAATCCCTGCTTGACGATGGAATCTACGATTTCACCCTTGCAGACACCATTGCAGCCGCAGATCTCCGCCTCGGGGCCGAGAGAGGCGATGCGCGTCTGGTCACCGTGTCCCGCATCACCCAGGTCGTGCTGACCAAAGAGAATGGTGCTGCGAAAGGCACTGATGTCGGTGCCTTCGCGCAATAGCTGAAAGTACCAGCTGCCGTCCAGGGTATCGCCATACATGACGGCGCCCTTGACCCGATTGTCACGCAGTACCAGCTTTTTATAGACACCGGCACCCGGGTCCTGGAGTACCAGGGTCTCGTCGCCCTCCCCTTCGTTGAACTCACCGGCGGAGAAGAGATCGATCCCGGTCACCTTCAGTTTGGTCGAGGTGATCGAGCCCTCATAGCGTGCAATGCCGAGATTGGCCAGGTGATTGGCGGCGACTTTGGCTTGATCGAAGAGTGGTGCGACCAGGCCGTAGCAGACATTGCGGTGCTGCACACACTCACCCACGGCATAGATGCGCGGGTCGTATGTCTGCATGGTATCGCTGACCACTATGCCCCGGTCGCAGTGGATACCGGCATCCTGAGCCAAGGCCATGTTGGGACGTATACCCACCGCCATCACCACCAGGTCGGCCTCTATCTCACTCCCGTCTGCGAACTTCACTCCCCGCACCCGTTCATCGCCGGTGATCTCTGCGGTCTGGGCCTGCATCAGAAACTTAAGCCCACGCGTTTCCAGTGAGGCCTTGAGCAGATCGGCAGCCGGCCTGTCCAACTGGCGTTCCATCAGGCTATCCATCAGGTGTACAACGGTCACCTCCATGCCGTTTTTCTGTAGGCCGTTGGCCGCCTCCAGGCCGAGTAGACCACCACCGATGACTACCGCTTTTTTGTAACGCCCGGCCGCTTCGAGCATCCGCTCCACATCGGCAATATCGCGAAAACCGATGACCCCGGACTTGTCGTGCCCGGGTAGGGGAATGATGAATGGATTGGAGCCGGTGGCAATCAACAGGCGATCATAGGCCATCTCTTCACCACTGTTGGTGACCACCTTGCGGGCAACCCGATCGATTCTTGTCACCGCATCGCCGGTTTTCAGGGCGATGCCGTGCTCTGCATACCAATCGCGCTCATTGAGTATGATGTCAGATATGCTCTTCTCTCCAGCCAATACCGGTGAGAGCATGATGCGGTTGTAATTGGGGTGCGGTTCGGCACCGAATACCGT
>NATW01000186.1 GCA_003094555.1 gamma proteobacterium symbiont of Ctena orbiculata | reverse complement strand
CTGGCGACCAATCCGCCATTGCTGTTTCTGGATGAGGTTACCACAGGATTGGATCTCTCGGTCCAGGCGGCAATTCTTGACCTGATCCTGGAAATACAACAGCAGTCCCATACCGCTATGATCGTGGTCACCCATGACCTCGGCGTCATCCGTCTGCTTGCCGATCGTACCCTGGTTATGAAATACGGCCGTGTCATTGAGACCGGTCTCACCGATCAGATACTTGAAGATCCGCAACACGCCTATACACAACGCCTGGTTGCATCGGCCCTGTAAGGAGATAGCTATGACAGAGCAAACGGTTTTGCGGGTGGAAGGCTATACCAAACAGTTCGTGCTGCACGAACAGGACAAGGTTATTCCATCTTCTCGGGACGTGAATCTTGAGGTTTATCCTGGCAGTCTCACCGCCTTGATCGGCCCAACCGGGGTGGGGAAATCAACGGTCCTCAAAGGAATCTACCGCACCTATCTGCCAACTGCGGGGCGCCTGCTCTATACCACGGAAGATAACAGGATGATCGACCTTGCTGAGGCCGATGAACATCAGGTACTTAAGTTGCGTTGCAACGAGATCGCCTTCGTCACACAGTTTCTGCACTTCCTTCCCCGTCAGGCCACCGAGGATGTGGTGGCACAACCACTGATACAGCGTGGACGATCATTGGAAGAGGCACGGGCATTGGCCCGTGACATGCTTGCCGCCATGAACCTCCCGCAGCGTCTGTGGGGCATCTCCCCGGCCACCTTCTCTGGCGGTGAGAGACAGCGGGTCAATCTAGCCCGTGGTCTTGTTGCCAAGCCGCGCCTGCTGCTGCTTGATGAACCCACAGCAAGTTTGGATACCAGTACCACCGACCGGGTAATGGAGCTGTTGGAAAGACTGAAACAGGAGGGTGTCGCCATGTTGGCCATCTTCCACCAACCCGAAATAGTTAAACGGGTGGCTGACAGGGTGGTTGAACTCAAGTCACCCATGATGAACGAATCACCCCTGGAGGATATCGCCTGATGAAAACCTGCCTGACCCATGCACGTGTCGTAATGGCTGATGAAGTGCTAAACGATGCCAGTGTATTGATCGAGGATGGAGTGATTAGCGCTATAGATCCCGAGTCTGCCAGGGATTGTGAAGTGATCGATCTGCAAGGCAAGTGGCTGATGCCCGGGATGATCGATCTGCACTGTGATGCCCTGGAGAAGGAGGTTGAACCGCGTCCCAATGTTCACTTTCCACTGACCTTCGCCTGTGCCCAGGCAGATAAGCGCAATGCCGCAGCAGGAATCACTACCGTCTACCATGCACTCTCTTTTGCCCATGATGAGTTGGGTGTGCGCAACAACCACTTCGCGGCACAGATTGCCCGTGCGGTACACGCCTGGCATCCCCATGGCTTGGTGGACAACCGGGTCCATTGCCGTTACGAGATCACCGATGAAACCGGACTGCCCATTCTAAAGGAACTGCTGGACGAAAGGTCCATGCACTTGATCTCGATGATGGACCACACCCCCGGGCAGGGACAGTTCAAGGATATGGCCGCCTATCGGGACTATCTGACCCGTACCTATAAAAAGACCGCCGACGAGGTCGAGGTGATTGTGGAACGCAAGGTTGAGGCCGCCAGTGGGGCCTATGCGCGGATGTATGAGTTGGTCGTGGCGGCCCATGCCGCGGGGATATCGGTGGCCAGTCATGACGATGATTCCGTCGAACGTGTCGCCACCATGAGCGGCATCGGTGCTGACATCTCCGAGTTTCCAATCTCCCTGGAGGCAGCCCGGGCGGCCAGGCAGGCCGGCATGTCGACTATCTTTGGCGCGCCGAACATCCTGCGGGGCAAAAGCCAGTCCGGCTCGATGAAGGCCATCGATGCGATCCATGCGGGTGTGGCGGACTGCCTGTGTGCGGACTATGCCCCAGCCACGTTGATCATGGCGGTCATGGCCATACCCGGACTGACCGAAATCGATCT
>NATW01000185.1 GCA_003094555.1 gamma proteobacterium symbiont of Ctena orbiculata | reverse complement strand
GCCGGCAGATGGCAATGGTCGGGCATCCGACGGTATCGGCTTAATTCAAGTCCGCAAATGAACGCAAATAAACGCTAATGTTCACGATTATTTTCCGTTTATCGCATGAGGTTGGTGTCTGGCGGTTGTCTTTCGCAGTAGCGGCAGGGATGCCGCGTAAGCCCCGTCAGCAAAAGGATTTGCTGTGGGGGCGTCGGAGAAAGAGAATCGCCAGCCGCCTGGTCGAGACCTGATAAAAACGACAGAGGAGTGACCGAACATGTGCTTGGCCATACCGGCAAAAGTGGTCGCCATCGACGAGCAGGGCGATAACGCCACCGTGGTGTTGGGTGAGGTGAAGAAGGAGGTCTCCCTGGCGCTGGTGGAGGATGTCTCCGTGGACGACTTCGTGCTGATCCATGTGGGCTATGCCCTGAATAAGGTGAGCGAGGAGGAGGCGGAGAAGACCCTCCAGCTGTTCGCCCAGGCGGGATTGGCGCCATGAAATATGTGGACGAATTCCGCCAGCACAAGCTGGCCAGGCAGCTGGCCGATGGCATACATCAGGCGGCGGACAAGGGCCGGGAATACCATCTGATGGAGTTCTGTGGCGGCCACACCCACGCCATCTTCCGTTACGGTGTGCAGGATTTGATGCCTGAGAATGTGAGGTTCGTGCATGGCCCGGGCTGTCCGGTGTGTGTGCTGCCAATCGGCCGCATCGATGAAGCCATTCATCTGGTGGAGGCCCACGATGTCATCCTCTGCACCTATGGGGATCTGCTGCGGGTACCGGCCAGCGGTCGCAAGAGCCTGATCCGCGTCAAGGCCGCGGGGGGGGATGTGCGCATGGTCTATTCGACCCAGGATGCACTGCGAATCGCCCGCGAGAATCCCCACCGGGAGGTGGTCTTCTTCGCCATCGGCTTCGAGACCACCACGCCTCCCAGTGCGGTGGCGCTGCGTCAGGCGAAGGCGGAGGGGCTGAACAACTTCAGTCTCTTCTGCAATCACGTGCTGACCCCTGCGGCGATCCAGAACATTCTGGAATCACCGGAAGTGCGTGAGTTGGGATCGGTCTCCATCCACGGTTTTTTTGGACCCTCTCATGTGAGCTCCATCATCGGCAGCCGGCCCTATGAGTTTTTTGCCCAGGAGTTTCAACGGCCGGTGGTGATCGCAGGTTTCGAGCCCCTGGATGTGATGCAGTCGGCCCTGATGCTGATCCGCCAGCTCAACGAAGGGCGTTTCGTGGTTGAGAACGAGTATACAAGGGTGGTGAGTCGCGAAGGCAATCGCAAGGCCCAGCGACTGGTGGCGGAGACCTTTGAGCTGCGGCGAAGCTTCGAGTGGCGGGGGCTGGGACAGGTACCCTACAGCGCCCTCAAGATCAAACAGGACTACGCATCCCTGGATGCGGAGCAGCGCTTCAGCATACCCGTCTCCCAGGCAAAGGATGTGAAGGGGTGTGAATGTCCGGCAATCCTGCGTGGCGCCAAGCGACCCACCGACTGCAAGCTGTTCGGTACGGTCTGCACGCCGGACAATCCCATGGGCTCCTGCATGGTCTCCTCCGAGGGTGCCTGTGCGGCCTATTGGAGTTATGGGCGTTTTCGCCAACCTGAGAAGAAGAGCGCTTGATGTGAATGAAAGCGATAAGAATATGAGTCCGCAAATGAACGCAAATAAACGCAAATATTTAACTGTAGGCTGCGGCTTGCCGCACCGATCAGGATTATTTCTCGTTCCCACAGGGAACCGTAGGAAGCATTCATCATGAAAGTCAGGAATCACAAATATAATGTTAATACATTTGCGTTTATTAGCCTTCTTTTGCGGACTGATTTTTCTCTATCTTATACCGGAGCGGAACAATGAACGCGGTGGTGAAACGTTTTCCCCTGCGCCTCGATACCCGAGGCGCGAGGATCGATATGACCCATGGCAGCGGCGGTCGGGCCATGGCGCAGCTGATAGAGGAGCTGTTTCTCAAGCACTTCGATAACGAGTTTCTGAGGCAGGGTAACGACCAGGCGGCCTTCGATGTCTCAACGGGACGCATGGTGATGAGTGTGGATGGCCATGTCATCTCGCCGCTCTTCTTTCCCGGCGGCGACATCGGTTCGCTGGCGGTACACGGGACCTTGAACGATGTGGCCATGTCCGGTGCGCGGCCGCTCTATCTCTCGGCCGGGTTCATCCTCGAAGAGGGTTTCCCCCTGGCGGATCTCGATCGTATCGTCGCGAGTATGGGACGTGCGGCTGCCGAGGCGGGTGTGCCGGTGGTAACCGGCGATACCAAGGTGGTGGAGAAGGGTAAGGGTGACGGTGTCTTTATCACCAGCACCGGTATCGGGCTGGTGCCCGATGGGATCAGCATATCCGGGGATCGCGCCCAGCCAGGAGACAAGATCATCGTCAGTGGCAGCATTGGTGATCATGGGGTGGCGATCATGTCGAGTCGGGAGAATCTGGAGTTCGAGACAACAATCGAATCCGACTCCGCGGCACTCCACGGTCTGGTGAAAAGGATGGTCGAGACAGCTCCGGATATCCACTGCCTGCGGGATCCAACCCGTGGCGGACTGGCCACCACCCTCAATGAGCTGGCCATGCAGTCCGGCGTCGGCATGCGTCTGCAAGAGTCGGAGATCCCCATGAAAGCGGCCGTGACCTCCGCCTGTGAACTGCTGGGCCTCGATCCCCTCTATGTGGCCAACGAGGGCAAGCTCATCTGTATCTGTGCGGCCGGGGATGCAGAGCGGTTGTTGTCGGTGATGCAGGATGATCCCCTGGGCCGGGATAGCCGGATCATCGGCGAGGTGGTTGAGGATCAACACCATTTTGTCCAGATGGAGACACTCTTCGGTGGCAGCCGGGTGGTCGATTGGCTCTCCGGCGAGCAGCTGCCGAGGATCTGTTGAGACCGGTTAACGATGCAAGGCATTTAGAAAGAGTCCGCAAATGAACACAAATGAACGCAAATCAAGGGATCATTCAGTAGGGCGAACCACACCCTACCAAGTGTTCTGCGTAGGGTACGGCAAGCCGCACTATTCTCGTTCCCACGCAGGAGCATGGGAACCAAAAAAATTTATGAATGGTTATCAAGTCCGCAAAAAGAACGCAAATGATTAGTGTTAACAGGCCCTAGTGACAGATGTTTCTTGTTCTCGCTGAGAACCCAGGCAACCAGCAAGAGTAACTACCCATGAAAGTTAGTAGACACAAGTACAAGTTCATTGCATTTGCGTTCATTTGCGTTCATTTGCGGATATATTTGGTTTGATCTGAACATGCGCATCCTGTTTCTCACCCATGCATTCAACAGTCTCACCCAGCGGCTCCATGTGGAGTTGCGTGCCCTGGGTCATGAGGTGTCGGTAGAGTTCGACATCAACGATGCGGTGGCGCTGGAGGCGGTGGATCTGCATCGGCCCGACCTGATCATCGCCCCTTTTCTCAAGCGGGCGATCCCCGAATCGATCTGGCGTCATCATGTCTGCCTGGTAGTCCATCCCGGAATAGAGGGCGACCGTGGTCCCTCATCCCTCGACTGGGCTATCCTCAAGGGTGAGCGGCGTTGGGGGGTCACGGTGCTCCAGGCCAATGGCGAAATGGATGCGGGTGATATCTGGGCCAGCGTGGCCTTCGAGATGCGTGATACGAGCAAGGGGAGTCTCTATCGCAACCAGGTTACCGAGGCCGCCGTGGCGGCTGTCAGCTTGGCTGTGGAGCGATTTCAGACGGGTGACTATCGACCCCAACCCCAAAATCAGGTCGATGCCACACACCCTGGTGGCTGGCAACCCCTGGTCAAACAGACAGACAGGGCTATCGATTGGCAAGCTGATACTACTGCTATGGTGTTGCGCAAGATTCGCAGTGGTGATGGTGTGCCTGGTGTCCTGGATGAACTCTTTGGACGGCAGTTCTACCTCTACGATGCCTGGCCGGAATCGCATCTGAAGGGCAGGCCTGGCGAATCAGTCGCCCGCTGCGGTGCGGCAATCTGTCGTGCAACGGTGGATGGCGCGGTCTGGATCGGGCATCTGCGCGAGAGAGAGGGTGAGCACACCTTCAAACTGCCCGCCACCCAGTTGTTGACACAGGAGCTCGCCGACCTTCCGCAGATCGAGGCTGATGCGGCGTCAGGTTACCGGGAGATCTGGTATGAGGAGGTGGAGGGTGTGGGCCTGCTCCACTTTCCCTTCTATAACGGCGCTATGGGCAGTGACCAATGCGAAGCCCTGTTGGCGGCCTTGCGTGACGCGAAGCGCCGGGATACCCAGGCGATCTTGTTGATGGGTGGCCCAGATTACTGGTCCAACGGCATGCATCTGAATATGATCGAAGCGGCCTCCAGTGCAGCCGATGAATCCTGGCGCAACATCAATGCCATGGACGATCTGGCCCGGGAGATCATCCAAACCGAGAGCCATCTGACAGTGGCTGTACTCCAGGGCAATGCCGGTGCCGGTGGGGTGTTCCTGGCCAGGGCCGCGGATGAGGTGTGGGCTCGGCGTGGTGTGATACTCAATCCCCACTACAAGGATATGGGTAATCTATTCGGCTCAGAGTACTGGACCTACCTTTTACCCCGCTACAGCGGAGATGAGCGTGCAGCACGGATTGTCGAGAACCGCTTGCCCATGGGTGTCGATGAAGCGCAGGCACTGAATCTGGTTGACAGGGTGATCGATGCATCGGGTGCGGATGTGGTGCACCAGGCTCGTCAACTGGCAACCAGTATGATTCGTACCCCGGCGTTTGCTGAACGTCTACATTATAAGAATGCACGAAGGCAGGCTGATGAAGCGGTTAAACCGTTGGCCAGCTATCGTGAGGAGGAATTGGAACAGATGAAACGTAATTTCTACGGATTCGACCCAAGTTATCATGTGGCCCGGTATAACTTTGTCTATAAAGTTGCGAAGTCGCGAACCCCGCTGACCCTTGCCAATCATCGTTGGAGCAAAACCGTCAGGAGAGTCTCATGAACAGTCTACCCACTGTCCTGATCGTGGATGACGAGGTACGCAGCCTGGAGACGCTGCAACGCATCCTGGAGGACGAGTTCGATGTAAAGACAGCGGAGAATGTCAATCAGGCGCGAAAGATTCTCGAAACCGATTGGGTGCAGATTATCCTCTGCGACCAGCGAATGCCGGAGACCACCGGTGTCGAGTTTCTCAAGCAGGTGCGGGAGCAGTGGCCCGAGGTGATCCGCATGATCATCTCCGGTTATACCGATTCCGAGGATATCATCAGTGCCGTCAACGAGGCGGGTATCTATCAGTTTGTAACCAAGCCATGGCACCCGGATAGTCTGATCCTGTTATTGAAGAATGCCGCCCAGCTGTTCGAGCTGCAGCGTAAGAATGAGATCCTTTCGGTGGAACTGAAGATGTCACCAAGCCGTCTGCAGTCCACCATGGATCACAAACGTAAGTGTCTACGGGACGAATACCGCTGTGACGATCAGATCGTGCGTAGCCCGGAAAGCTGCATGAACGATGTGTGCGAGAAGATCCGCAGGGTCTCGCCCTATGATGTATCGGTACTGCTCACTGGCGAGTCGGGCACCGGCAAGGAGCTTGCGGCACGGGCATTGCACTACAACAGCACCCGTTGGGACCAACCCTTCGTGGTGGAGAACTGTGGCGCTCTGCCAGATGAGTTGTTGGAGAGTGAACTCTTTGGCTACAAGAAGGGGGCCTTTACCGGTGCAGTGGAAGATCGGGCGGGACTCTTCGAGCGGGCCAGTGGTGGTACTGTCTTCCTGGACGAGATCGGTGAGGTGTCAGCTGCTTTTCAGGTAAAACTGTTGCGGGTATTGCAGGAGGGTGAAATCCGCCCCCTGGGTAGCAGTCAGACCCGGCAGGTGGATGTGCGTATCATCGCTGCCACCAATCGGGATCTGGAACAGGAGGTGCGAGAGGGACGCTTTCGCGAGGATCTCTACTACCGGCTCGCAACCGTCACGATTCAATTGCCTGCATTGCGTGAGCGCAGGATGGACATACCGTTGATAGCAAAATCGATTTTGGAGGCTTCGATGGGCCAGTTGGGTAAACGTGTCGAAGGGTTCACAAAGGAGACCCTGGCTTGTATGCAGGCCTACCAATGGCCAGGTAATGTACGCGAGCTGCAGAATGAAATCCGGCATATGTTGGTCATGAGTGACACTGATCAGCTGAGTGCCGACATGCTCTCCCCGCGGGTGCTGCAGGCGGCACCGGTAGAGGATGAGGCCGACCTGAGGGTGATGAACGGTTTGGAGGGTACACTCAAGGAGCGGGTCGAATCCCTGGAGGCGCGGATCCTCAAGGAGTGCCTGATCCGCAATCGCTGGAACAAGAGCCAGGCGTCGAAGGAGCTCGGTCTCTCCCGGGTGGGCCTGCGCAGCAAACTGGAGCGTTATGGATTGGAGAAGATCGAACAGTTGCCTGAAGGCGAATATCAATCCGCAAATGAACGTTAATGAACGCAAATGTTATGAAGGATATATCGACTTTTTTCATTCCCGGGTTGCTGCGGGAGAATGCCGGCTTTAGTGCAATGAGAGATCGAGGTATGGATTCCCACGGAGGAGCGTGGGAACCAGAAAATCAAGAAACAAAGCAGCATGCGTTCTTTGGACGCAGTGATTAAGTAAGGAATTACAGGAGCCAGGTAAGTGAAACCATTTGCGTTTATTTGCGTTCATTTGCGGACTCATACAACAGGGAGCAGTCATGGTTGAAACAAAAACCCACCCCAAGAGCAGCCTGATTGATAAGGTTGGCATGGACGAACCCTTACAGCTGGATGAGACCACCGAGAACGCCTGGATCGATGTCATCCAGAAGATGGATAAGGTGTATGCGGATCTGGTGCACTACCAGGTAGAGCTGGAGCAGAAGAATGCCGAGCTGGAAGAGGCGCAGCAGTTTATTCGCAGCGTGCTCGAATCGATGCGGGAGGTATTGATCGTCTGCGATAACAGCGGCCGGATCCTGCAGGTGAACCAGGCGCTGGAGGACCTGACCGGTAAATTGGAGAGCGAGCTGCTACATCGTCCCTTCAATGAGCTGTTCGGCTTAGAGTCGCAACCCCTGGTTGAGCAGTTTTCGGAAAAACTCGGCAATGATGCCATCGTCGATTGCGAGGTCAATCTGCTTACCCAGGAGGGTAGCAGCATGCCGTTGGCCATGAACTGCTCCTCCCGTTACGACGTCAAGGGTAAGCTGCTGGGGATGGTGCTGATTGGTCGTCCTGTGGGTGAATTGCGCCGGGCCTACGAGGCCTTGAACAAGGCCCATATCGATCTGAAACAGACTCAGGAGCATCTGGTGCACTCCGAAAAGATGGCCTCCCTTGGTCGTTTGGTGGCCGGGGTTGCCCATGAACTGAATAATCCAATCAGTGTTGTTTTCGGCAACATGCATGCCCTGAAGCGTTACGGCGTACGCATTAACGACTATATCACCGATGTAGGGAAGCATCTTGAGACGGATCTGCATCAGGAGCTAAGAGAGAAATACCGTATCGACAAGATCGAGTCCGATATGGGGCCGTTGATCGCCGGTACCATGGAGGGTGCGGAACGTATCAGCAACATCGTCCTCGATCTGCGTCGCTATTCCGGGATACAGAAGGAACAGCCGGAACCCTTCGAACTGAAACATGTGGTGATGACAGCAACCGAATGGGTGATCAAGGCATCAAGGGAGAAACCGGAAGTGCATTACGATCTCCCTGAGAGCTGCGTGGTCCGAGGACGTCAGGGTCAGGTTCATCAGATCCTGATCAATCTGATTCAGAATGCAATCGATGTAATGGAGGGTCAGAAAAAGAAACAGATCACCATCAGCTGCAACAGCAATGACAAGGATGTGTGGATTCGTGTTCACGACAATGGGTCAGGCATCGCGGAAGATGAAATGAACAAGCTCTTCGATCCCTTCTACACCACCAAGGAGGTGGGTAAGGGCACGGGGTTGGGGCTCTATATCAGTTACGGTTTGGCGCGGGATATGGGCGGTGATCTATCCGCTGAAAACAGTGCTGAGGGTGGTGCCGCTTTCACCTTGACTATGCCGCTGAGGGTGGCAGCCGATGGGTGAGCATGAGCGTCAACCGTTGAATCTGCTGTGGCTGCAATCGGGGGGGTGTGGTGGCTGCACACTCTCCCTGCTGTGTGCGGAGGGCCCCGACCTATTCACCACCCTGGAGAGCGCTGGCATTCACATCCTTTGGCATCCCTCCCTCAGTGAGGCATCGGGATCCGAGTTCATCGAACTGCTGCAGAGCATTATCCAGGGTGAGCTGCGTCTCGATCTGCTGTGTCTTGAAGGGTCAGTGGTTTGCGGGCCTAACGGCAGTGGCAAGTTTCACCGTCTTGCGGGCACTGGCGAGCCGATGATGAAGTGGGTGGAACAACTTGCCGCCGTGGCCGGTCATGTCATCGCGGTGGGAAGCTGTGCTGCCTATGGTGGCATCACCGCCGCGGGTGGCAATCCCAGTGAGTCCTGTGGCCTGCAGTATGATGAAACGGTCGAGGGCGGGCTGCTGGGTAAGGGGTTTACCGATAAACAGGGGCTACCGGTGATCAACATCGCCGGTTGCCCGGTTCATCCCAACTGGGTGACCGAGTCTTTCATTCAGATTGTTTCGGGTGAAATGGGACAGGAGCATCTTGATGAGTGGGGCCGGCCACGCAGTTATGCCGACCATCTTGTACATCATGGCTGTCCCCGGAATGAGTTTTACGAGTATAAGGCGAGCGCGGAAAAGCCCTCCGATCTGGGTTGTATGATGGAGCATATGGGCTGCCTCGGGACTCAGGCCCATGCGGATTGCAACACCCGTCTGTGGAACGGTGAGGGCTCCTGTCTACGGGGCGGTTATGCCTGTATCAACTGTACCGCGCCCGGCTTTGAAGAGCCCGGACATGCCTTTACCGAAACACCGAAGATCGCCGGTATCCCGGTGGGCCTGCCCACGGATATGCCCAAGGCCTGGTTTGTGGCGCTGGCCTCCCTCGCCAAGGCGGCGACCCCCATTCGTTTGAAAGAGAACGCGGTTGCTGATCACATCCGGGTACCACCCAGGCGGCGACCGGGCGGTAAGTCATGAGTCGTCGTGTCGTCGGGCCCTTCAACCGGGTGGAGGGCGATCTGGAGGTGGAGCTGGAGATCGAGCAGGAGAGGGTCAGGTCAGCCCAGGTCTCATCATCACTGTATCGCGGTTTCGAACAGATGCTCCAGGGTAAGGAGCCGGGGGATGCCCTGGTCTATACACCGAGGATCTGTGGTATCTGTTCCGTCTCCCAATCGGTGGCGGCGGCCCAGGCATTGGCCGATCTGCAGGGAGTAACCCCGCCCCCTAACGGCGACCTGGCCATCAATCTGATTCTGGCGAATGAAAACCTGGCCGATCATCTGACCCATTTTTATCTTTTCTTCATGCCCGATTTCGCCCGTGAGACCTATCGTGACGAATCCTGGTACCCCATGATCGAGGCACGCTTCAAGGCCCAGACCGGTAGTGCAGCCAGGGAGATGTTAGCGGCCCGGGCGCAGTTCATGCACCTGATGGGACTGCTGGCGGGTAAGTGGCCCCATAGTCTGGCCATACAGCCGGGAGGCACCACCCGCGCTGTCGAAATGCAGGAGCGGGCGCGATTGCAGGCCATCCTGTTTGGGTTTAGACGTTATCTGGAAAGTACCCTGTATGGTGATACGCTGGAGAATATCTCAGCCCTGGATTCGATTTCTGCCCTCGACGCCTGGATCGACGCCCACCCTCCCGAGAGCAGTGATTTGAGACGTTTCCTAGAGGTTGCAATGGCCCTCGACCTGCATATGCTGGGGCGTGGCAACGACCGCTTTATGAGTTACGGTGCCTATGCTTTACAGGGTGAACTGACATTCCGCCAAGGTCTTTGGGATACGGCAGAACAAGCATTGGATAGCGCCCTCATTACCGAAGATGTCAGTCATAGCTGGATGATGAATCAGAAGCATCCCAGGCATCCCTTCGAAGGCATTACCCTGCCCGACGCAGATGTGGAACAGGCCTATACCTGGTGCAAGGCGCCAAGAGTGGATGGCCGGGTGGTCGAGGTGGGTGCCCTGGCGCGCCAGCAGGTGGATGGTCAGCCCCTGATCAGGGCTCTGGTCGCCGAGAGTGGCGGTAATGTACGCAACCGTGTCATCGCGCGCTTGTTGGAGATCGCCAGGGTTGTGATGCATATGGAGGCCTGGGTCAGGCATATCAAACCGGGCGAGGCCATCTGCAACCATAAGCCTTTCCCTCAGGAGGCCCAGGGCATCGGTCTGGTGGAAGCAGCCCGGGGCAGTCTGGGCCATTGGATAAAGATCAAAAAGGGCCGCATCCTCAACTATCAGATCATCGCCCCCACGACCTGGAACTTCTCACCCCGGGATCGAGAGGGTCAACCGGGTGCCCTTGAGCTCGCGCTGGTTAATGCGCCACTAAGGCCGGGGGAGAAGGATCCGGTTTCGGTACAGCATATCGTCAGGTCATTCGATCCCTGTATGGTGTGTACAGTGCATTGATATATGGCCTGCCACTGCTTTTCTACCACTACTTGATTTCAATAGGAATCTATTCGCCAACTTCTCTGACTTTGTTTCTTCCGGACCCCTTGGCAAGGTAGAGTGCGCTATCTGCCCTGTCCATCAACTGATCAGAATTCTCAATTGCATTAGAGATAGATGCAACACCAATACTCACAGTCAAATTCGTTGACCCACTGGATTCAGTTAAGATGATAGGCGTGGATTCAATCGTTGCGCGTAACTGCTCTGCCCAGCGCATGGCACCCGACAGTGACGTCTCGGTCAACACGACCACAAACTCTTCTCCGCCATAACGCCCAGCCAAGTCGGCGCTGCGTGTTTTCTGATCAAGTACCTGACCCAAGCTCTTTAGTGCCTCATCGCCGGCTCTATGACCAAAGGTGTCATTGATTTGTTTAAAGTGGTCAATGTCTATCATGCACACAGAAAGATCGCGGCCATATCGCATGGCTTGACTGAATGCGTGACCCAGCAGATTCTCTAATTCTCTTCTGTTGAGCAATCCGGTCAATGCATCATGAGTGGCCTGGTGCAATAACTCTTCCTTGAGTTTTTTGCGTTCAGAGATATCTTCGAACGCAACGATTACACCGCTGGCTTCATCCTCCACGATATAGGGACTGGCTGTGTAGGCTACTGGCAGATCCGTTCCATCTGAGCGACGAAAGACGTCTTCTTCAACATGATAGATTCTCTCTTCCTTTACTACATTTAGAATCGGGCATTCATGTTCGCCTTTACCGCTTGCATCCTTGTGTATCCACTCATGAATTCTTTGCCCGGAGAGCATGGCATATGACCATCCAAGCAGGCGCTCTGCCTCAGGATTCATATTGATTAACTTACCCTCTTTGTCCAACACCATGAGGCCTTCTGCAAGCTTTGAGGTAATCGCCCTTTGCCGGTGCTCGCTTACTTTTAACGCGCTTATGGAGAGTAGCTCTTTTTCTCTGGAGCGGCCAATTAAATATGCGGCGATAAAAGCCAGCAGTATCAGTAGTGACAGCAGTACCAATGCCATTTTTATACGTTTGTTTTGTAGTCCTTCAATTGTCTCCTGTGGAATATGTGTAACCACCTTCCAGAAGTAATCATCTCGGTCGATGTATGTTGCGCTCGCTCCTGATGCATCAGTTGATCCCGTGCTTGAGACTGAATTGACCGCTAGTGGATAGACCGTTCTCCAGGTAAACAATCCAGATGCCGTCATGATCTGGCCCGCTTCAGCTGTGGACATCTCACGCCAAGATTCCGGGTGTTTGTTTTCAATCCTCTTCTCGTTTTTGAACATGAAACCCCATTCATCCTCACTATGCGCCCCGAGCAACCAGTAACCATTGCGATTCAGCAGCATGGGGATTCCATCTGATCCTGACATTTCTGTTGTTAGATCAGAAATCAACTCCTTGCCGTAATAATTGACCAAAACAATGCCGAATTTCTGCCCTGTGTCATTGAATACCGGTGTTCCTATACGAATCATCGGTTTCAAAGGACGTTCGATCACGCCATGCTCGATATTGAGATCAAGGGGAGAGATAAAGATCTGTTGCCGGCCAAGTTTGAAGGTATCGTTGAAGTAGTAACGTGTTTTTTTGTTCTGTAAATCCTTTTCTGCCACCAGCTGACAATCCCCCTCACGGTAATTGACACGAACCCGCTCCCTCCCTGACGCATCGAGAAAACGCACTTGATCGTAGCTTCCCTTCAGGCAGGATGTGTTGCGGAATTCCCGACCAAGATCGTGTATGGCTTCCTGTACCCCATAGTCACCATACCGGCTGAGGCTGACTGACTTCGCCAATAGCAGCACATCTCTAGCCACACTGTCGAGTCTTCGCTCGATCAGTTTGGCACCAAGCATTGTCTGGCTGCGTTCACGCTCGGTGATAATCTGCAGTTCGGATTGAAAATCGGTGTAGAAAAAGCCGCCAACTATCAATAACAACAGCATGGACAAAGAGAGCGAAGCAATCAAAAATGGCTTCACGAAAACTGATTTTAAACCAACCATAATGGTCTGGTAAATGGCGATATTGCTTAAAGGCCTTCTATTATTCTAGACATTCCACTTGGATATCTATTGATAATTATCAATGAACTGCTCGCTTTCTGATATCCCTGCGATGTAAAAGTGGATTGTCAATGTTTGAAGATATTTCTTGAGTGGCCAGGTCAATGTCATATTGAAAAAAATTTACGCGGTTTTTACCGCGCTTAACACCGATCAGTTTAACTGATTACATCTCGATAGCACTCAATATGTCGCACTTCTCAATCCTGGGAGGATTTTCGATATGCCTCAGGGGGTATCTTTAATACGGATGTGGATTGGTCCATAGAAATGGCAGAAGGCACAGAAGTCATTGCAGGCGCTGCGACAGCTGGTAACAGCTGAACGCTACGAAGAACAGGAGCTCCGCCGTAGCTCATCGAGGATACCGTCGATGGGCGGATATAGAAGTAACCACGTAAAAACCGGCAGATTGTGGGTTTTGCCAGGATGGCCAGGGGGCAATCAGAACATGGGATAAAAGCGAATGTGTATGTTTAGCAACAACATATCGATTTCGAGAAGCATTTCGACTTCGGAATATGCCACCCAGCAGAAGTAGCTATGCTGGTTGTCGTGTCATAAATTTCTGGTTACAGAGATCCTAGTGCGCTAACGCCTGTTAAGGTGTCGTCTCAGACCATGATATCGATATTGTTGCCCACGGTACCGGTGCCGGTCGGTTTCGGTGCGCTCTGCTCTATGGAAGCGATCAGCTTCTCTGCAGTCTGTTTTTCCATCTCCATCGCTTTTTTGTGCACAGCGACGCTGGTTTCGGTCTTGGTCGCTACAGTTGCGATCATGCTGGCAGAGGGTGAGCTGGCTCCAGAAACGTCCATAGGGTGACTCCTGGTCTAAGTGGATTCTCATACCTTTAGCGGCTGGTCAGGCGGAAACTGCATCGTTGTTTGGGAAGGGGCTTCTCGAGTCCTCCCCATTTTGGTGGCCAATCTGGATGTTGGCAGCTCAACAATTGTCCCTGTCGAGGCGGTCGCCGTGCATCTGCTCATACACATCGAAGATTGCAATCGCCATGGCTGCAATGACCGGGCCGAACAGCATTCCTATGATGCCGAACTGGATCAAACCCGCCAGGGTGGAGAGCACGGTCAGCAGGGTATGATCCAGGGCGCCAAGGTTGCCGCCGTCAGGCAGGCCCTTGGAGATCTTCTGAATCATCACCGGTCGCAGAATATTGTCGATCACAAATCCCATCACCACCGCTCCCCATACCGCTACCAGGACGGCCTGCCATGCCTCGCCTTGAAAGTAGAGGTAGGCAGCTACCGGTATCCAGATAAGGGCGGAGCCCACAACCGGGATAAATGAGGTAACGGCAATACCAATGCCAAGAAACAACGCCGGCAGTCCCATGAAGCTCATCAGAATACCGAAACTCAATCCCTGCAACACCGCCACGATCACCACGCTGATGGTCAACACCGTCGCCAGGCTGCTGAAACGTACCATCAACATTTCGTCGTAGCGATTCGGTAACGGCGAGAGCACCTTGATTTGCCGCGCCACGTCATCGCCGTCGCGGTAGAAGAAGAACAGGGCGAAAACCGAAAGAAACACGAAGGTAAGAAAACCCGCTGTGTTACCTAGGACGCTGCGCAACAGAAAAATAACTGTATTCTTCCCAACGGAAATCAGCTTATTGAGGTTTTCACCGATCTGAGCAATGAGGGCCGTCTGATCGCCCAGATTAAAGGGGAGCTTCTTGGCTGTATCGGTATAGATCTTTTTCAAACTCTCCGTGTCCTGCGCATCCACCCAGCCTTGCACTGATCCGTAGAGCTCGCCGGCGCGCAATGAAATCTCCACCAGCAGATAGGTGATGGGGGCTATGACAGTGAAGAAAATCAAGATACTCATCAGGGTGGCGGCATGGGTATCCGTGAGCTTCCAGCGATCTTGAAGCTTCAGAAACAGTTGATAGGTGGCGGTGGCGACGATGAGGGAAAAGAAGAGTGCCGGCAGAAAGGGTAGAAACAGCCAAATCAGCCCGGCGGTGGCCAGAACTATCAGGGCGACCAGGAAACCTTCCTGGTAGGGTGGCGTTTTTGATTTATCGTTCACTATATTTCTACATCTGCTTTAGCCTGAAATTCTCGTGCTTCAGGAAATGGATGATCTGCTGGGCAACACTTGCTTAATAGCGTAGAGCCGAATGATCAGTATCGACCAGGATATAATTGTCCGCCTCTTCAATCAAGGTTGATGGGTTCCAGATCCAGTTCAACGATTGAGGCTGACTCAATCCAGTCATTCTGCTGGAGTAGATATGCAGAAGTCGCTTCCAGATCTAGACGCCTATTGATCCCTATCCAGGGAAACAGGCCATGCAATGCGAAAACCAGCACGCTGGCGCCCAGGCGAAACGCAATACCCAGGGCAAAATCAGCATGCTGGAAATAACTGATGCCTTGATCATGCAGGTGTTGGGTAAAATATTTCATGAATTTCTCCTTATGAATAGAGTAAGGTTATAGCTTTAACTGTGGGCACATCCTTGTGCTATAAAATCCCTGATTTTACCAACGGGTAATCATGAACTTTGTAGTTGGTGTACCATGGCGGCGGTCATCGCATTACCTCCGATACCCCATTGGCCCTCGGGCACTTCCTCTATTTTTACCCAGGTCACCGAACGCATATTTTCACCTTCAATTTCAACCATGGCATTGGTCAGCTTTTCGATCATTTCAACCTTTTCTTCTGGTGAAAATACGTTTTCGATCAGGTTTACTGTAATAAGTGGCATAGCTGCTCTCCTGTAAATTGTTAAGGGTTCTGTTGACTCAGGTGTTACTGTTTCCTGGTGATTACAGGTTAGGCCTGCAGGCTGGATCGCACTACTTGCGTTGTTGTAGTATCCAACTACATTTTGTGTAGTAAGCAGCTACAGATAATGAATAATTGGTTTGCAAGGGAGGTAAGATGGAATACGGTCAGTTCTGCCCGGTTGCCAAAGCGATGGAGATTCTCGGTGAGAAATGGACCGTTCTGATCTTGCGCGAACTACATATGGGTGCCAGCCGTTTCAGTGAGCTGCAGCGAGGTCTGTGCCTGATCTCACCCACCATCCTCACCAAGCGCCTGAATGATCTTGCGGATGCGGAACTGATCCTTCGCAAACGCATACCCGGGCAGAGAGGGTATGAATATTTTCTTACCCAGGCCGGTAAAGAGACGCTGCCAATAATAAAGATCGTAGGCGAATGGGGCATGTGCTGGGCCCGTGGCGACCTGCGCGAAACCGACCTCGATGTGGAA
>NATW01000184.1 GCA_003094555.1 gamma proteobacterium symbiont of Ctena orbiculata | reverse complement strand
TTGGCGTCGATGTTCATAGCTTTTGCCGGTATGGGTGTCCACACCGCAGAGGAAGGCGCGGCGCACGCAGCGGGAGACGCAGTGGTAATAGGGGGTTTCTTCCAGTAGAACAAGGGCTTTCCTTGGCTTGGGCATCGTATCACTCCTTGATAGATGGGAATTGTTAGAGATTGCCAGAGTTATCTGATTTTGGCAAATTAGCGATGGGTGTCCGGTTTAGAGAGCGTTAGAGATTAACCATGTATAATTGATACAAAACACCCGCCAGTTCAATACTCACTGCTTAGGAGACGAGCTTGAAGACTGACAAAATCAAGCCCAATGTCACGCTTCTTGCATTGCTTGCCGGTGTTGCGGCTGTCGTCGGCGCGACGCCCTACCTGTTTTTCATCGATGCCCTGTGGGTACTACCACTGGTGGCAATCGGTGCCGCTGGAATGATGTGGGTGAAATCCCGCAAACTGCGATCAAATGCCACTTCCGAACCAAGTCCGGGAGAATGGATCACAGCCGCCTGGAGCCTGGTCGCATATGCCGCCATGATCAGCTTTTCCCTGATTTACTATGCCATTGCTTATTGGGCAACGCGTCTGGTTATCTTCCTGCTGGGACTGCTGGATGTGCAGCTGGATCTCTCCTGGGCTGATACTCTAGGCTTGGCCGTGTCTGGTTTTTTTGCAATAACCCTTTACGCAGTCTCGCTGATAACAGCTTCCGAACTGCCACGCCGACTCTACCCGCGCCTCGCCGGTATACGCTCGCCCTACTATGCACTGTGGCTCACCAAGCGCAATTGGATCTTGCTCGCAGTACTTGCCGGCATATTCGCTCTGCTCCTGATGATCGGTCTCGACCTCCACCAGTGGTACTGGATTTTCGCCTGCTCTGCGGTACTGTTTTACACTGGATTTCCTATTGCCCAGTCCGGCGAGGAACGTGAGAAACGCAGAAAACAGGGCCTCAAGGCCACCCGGCTGTTGTTGGACGCATGTGGATGGAGTATGTCACAGCTCGAAGCAAGCGGAGACCCGGAGGTGGATCCGTTTACCGACGAAATCGATTTCATCGCACGCCGCAACGGTGATTCACTGCTGATCGAAGTCGTTGCCGCAGAGGTCGACTGGAAGGTGGCTTCCGGACTGCAAACCACGGCGCATATCCTTGAAGACAAGCTCGGTACTCAACCGTCCGGGCCGGCTCACCTACGTCCTCTGCTGATCCTTGTGGGCGATAAGATTGACGACAGTGTTAGCCGTTTCGCCGATATCGAGGAGTTTGATGTCGCTCATGTACCGGAAGCACTAATCAAGAAGGTGCTGAATGCGAAAGGTGATACGACAGGCCTGGAGTCATTAGCACAGGAACTGATTCCGGCAGTAGGAGCGTCGCATGTATAGTAGTCTAGACGTTCTGAGCTTCGGCACGGCGACTCGCGAACCGGTCGCTGTCGACCCAGGAGTAGCCCTACGTCATATGCATCTGCACAGCCGGCGCACACTACTGGAAAATCACCTGCAGAATATCGGTGCCAATCTTACTGATGAGCAGGTTGAAGACCTCTATGATATCCAGCTGAAACGCACCTATTCATGCGCCAGAGGTGACAATTGGGAAATCGTATTCCTGGAAGTTCCACGCTGGATACTCAGCGATGGTGACAAGGCTCGCGACCTGGATGCGCTACGCCATGGTTTCCGCCGCAAGACAGTGCGCTTCGTTTCGCCACAACTCGATCTTCCCAGTCCCGCTGCACGCCGTGTCTTCCAAGTATGGAAAAACAAAGACGGTATCGACGCACAACTCATTCCATGGTCGGACATCAACTACCTGGAAGATGGACAAGTACGCCTGCGTGATTTACTGGACGTCGATGCAATTATTCCCGATTCGACGGAAGTGACATCATCCCCGGCGGCCACGCCGACATCCGTGTCTCGAGACCGCGTGTTTATCAGTTACAGCCATGCCAATCCTGTATGGTTTCGCCACCTCGAGATTCATTTGGTGGGACTGTGGGACAGGCTCGAGGTCTGGAGTGATAAAGACATTCCAGTCGGAACAGACTGGTTCCCAAGAATTCAATCCGCACTGGATCGTGCGAAAATCGCTATTATGCTGGTGACCCCAGAGTTCGTCGCATCAGACTTTATCCGGACCCATGAAGTACCCAAGATACTAGAGGCAGCTAATCGAGGTGATCTAACGCTTTTCTGGATCCTGGTCAGCGACAGCCACTATGAGCTGATCGGCCTTGACGCCAAGCAAGCATCCCACGATATCGCCAAACCGCTTGACAGTCTTAACAAGTCAAAACGCAACCAGGCGCTCAAGGCTATCACCCGTAAAGTACTCGATACATTCGAGGCGAGCTGACAGCTACGAACAAAATCAGTAAACACACCCAATAACCCGGTTAGAGATCCATTCTTACGAATTAACTGGAAACACCCACATATATCTTGCAATCTTCACATGAGTTAGATAGGTTTGACACCACAAAATACGACAGGGAGGTTGTGATGTTACAAGACAGCAAAACCCTAATCAGCCTGGAAGCTACGCACCCCTACCACAGCATCTCCCGCTACGTCCGTCGCGCTTGGCTGGGCGGTGAATTCCCCTGTACCTGCCAAAGTTTGGAAGATTGGCGTCATTGGATACTTGATAACTAAATAGTGGCCAACCGTATCATTCCTGTAACCGCCACAAGATGAGATTCCAAAATGCAAACATTACCTGGTTTTCAATGTGTTCAGTAAAGATAGTGCCCCACATTCTTTACCTGATTAAATTTTATCTGGGGTATATTAGGGAGTAGTAAATTATGAAGCAGATTATTGCAATCACTGGATTCGTATCACTTACACTGAGTTCTTTTGCATGGTCTTACGATACGGATATGGCCAAAGGCTATGCAAAACTGTTCGCCCCGGTTGTTGAGGCAGATGCCGGTAAGGCCCTCCACTTTGTCAAGCCCGACGCATTTGCCAAGGATATCAGAAAAGGCAAAGAGGTAGTCGCCATTGATGTCAGGACACCTGCTGAAACGGGGGTTTTCACCCTATCGATGCCCGATAGCCTGATTATTCCTGTGCACGAACTTTTTAATCAGAAAAATCTCGATCGTATACCTACAGACAAGCCAGTAATTATCGTATGTAAATCTGGCGCAAGGGCAACAGCCGTAGGCACAGCGCTTCGTCATATTGGTTTTGACAATGTCTATATTTTGAAAGGTGGATTTCAGGCATTGAGTACTTATTACGGTACAAAACAGGCCTACCAGAAACCTGAAAAAGGATAGATCTTATAGACAGGCGTAGCTCTTGTCTGTGTTGTGTTTTCAGTCGACGCAAAATACGCTGTTTCAACCAAATAATACTCCGCATTTTGTGTCGACTGATAATTGAAGCTTAATAAAAGAATTATATATTTGCTGTATTGACCTCCATAAGGTGCCCAACCATGACCAACTTAACCTTGGTAATTGGAAACAAAAATTATTCTTCCTGGTCATTGAGGCCCTGGATATTCCTACGTCACAACAAACTGAAATTTGAAGAAAAGAGGATTCCACTGTTTGTTGAGACCACTGAGCAGGAGTTGGCCGAATATGACTCAGACCATAAAGTACCTGTGTTGCAAGACAGTGATTTGATTGTCTGGGATTCGCTTTCGATACTGGAATATGTTTCAGAAGTATATCTCAATGGCAAGGGTTGGCCATATGACCAGAGGGCTCGCGCAGTAGCCAGGTCTGTGAGTGCTGAAATGCACTCCAGCTTTGTGCATGTAAGGAATGAATTGCCAATGAACTGTCGCAAGCAGTTTACTTCCATATCGCTCTCCCATGAGGCTGAAAGAGAAATAGATAGAATTAAATCTCTGTGGGAGAGATGTCGTCGCGAGTTCGGCTTTACCGGCAAATGGCTTTTCGGTGATTACTCGATAGCGGATGCAATGTTTGCTCCAATTGCCCTGAGATTCAGTGGTTACAATATTCAGTTAATTGGTGTGGCGAAAGAATATGTTGACACTGTCATGCAACAGCCTGATATCAATGAGTGGATCGAGGCCGGAAAGCTGGAGACCGAGGTCATCGAGGAGTGTGAACTTTGAATACCACATCTAAAGCACTGGATCCTACAGATAAAGGGCGACTAACAGCCGCCCTTCCGAAATTAAATATGCCAACTATTCCACTACAAAAGTGCCGGCCTCTGATTGACTAAGTTCAGGTACGAACTGATACCCATCTTTCATCACATTTGTAACCAGTATTGTATAATTTCCTGCTTGATTCGCAGAAATTCTGAATGCAGTCTTTTTTCTACTCCCATTCCCCTTGCTTTGAGGAACAGTTGAACCGTCAGGTAGCGTCCAAACCGCTTCGATGTTGACCCCGTAAACGGTAGCCCTATTCTCATCCATCACCCGAACCTTGCCTAACACCATGTCGTTCTTGAAACCCATCTTGAACTCGTCGAGTGATAGACACTGACTCTGACAATTTCCTGTGCCTGATGGTACGGGATCGGTGACATTGATGGTGACACTGCTTGTTGCCCGCCCCCCCATGTCGTCCAATATTGATAATGTCGCGGTATAAACTCCACCAACGGTATAGGTGTGGCTTGCAATTGGCTCGTAAGAGGTTACACCATCGCCAAAATCCCAATGGTAGCTGGACAAGGTCCCATCTGGATCGTGTGAGCTCAATGCATCGAAGTTGATGTTCAGCGGTGCTTCTCCAGATACCTGGTCGGTGTTGATGACTGCCACTGGCAATTGATTATTGGTATTTTGAACCGTGATGGATGAAACCAGATCGATACCACCACTTGGATCGAATGTGTAGCCTGACCTCAATACGTTTATCACTTCAAAGGTGTAAGTTCCGGGAACACCACCACTACCGAAATTGAAATCCGCTCGTAGACGTGTCCCAATCCGCGCATTTTGTAGAATCGTCGATCCATCAGGTCGGGTCCACATTACCTGTACAGTTGAACCTCTGGATGCACCGCTGTTGACAAATTCATCAATGAGCTTTACCGATCCTCTTATCGATGTACCTCGGTCAGTCAGACTGATACTGTAGACAGTGAGACAGTCGGTTTCGCAGTTGGCATTTGCCTCGGACATAAAATTCACGTTAAAGAGAAGCAACAAGAAAAGTGTAGTTAGAATTCTGTTGATGGGCATTGTATTCATACTATCTCTCTCATATGAGAGCCAATCCCTTAGCATATGCAGGTTCAATTTCTAACAAGCAAACCATGGCAGTCCATAGCAAGTTTAAGAATTCACACAAAATATCTTCACTATTACCTACTTGCACGGCATCGGATATTTGCAGCAATTGAGCTTAACTCTAGTGATGATTGATTAAACAAAGCTTAAAATTTGTCCGGATTAGATTAAGAGTGGCTTAACCTTACCAGTGGTTTGGTTTATTCTGTAAACTTGGTCACAAATCTTGATCTCATATGGATCGAGTCAGACGACCTTAAAGTCACTCGACTAAACCAGAGAGGTGAATATCATGTTCAAGGTGAAGCAGAATGGTGATAACCGTTTGGATATCGAATTGAGTGGCCGGTTGGACACTGAAGAAATGAAAATTGCCCTGGACGAATTGGTAGAGAAGTCTAAAAACATTGAAAATGGCAAAATGCTCTACGATGTTGTAGATTTTCATCTTCCTTCGATCGGTGCGATTGTCGTTGAATTTTCACGCCTCCCATCTATGTTTGGTCTTCTAAAGAAATTCAATAAGACGGCCGTTCTTGCTGACAAGCATTGGATACAAAAAGCCAGCGAGATTGAGGGTGCGTTGATACCCGGCCTGGAGATCAAGGCATTCTCCAGAGAGCAGAGGGAAGAGGCGGAAGCTTGGTTGGAAAATAGTTGAAAAAGACGGTCAAACCGGACCTTACAAATTTTTTAACAATTATATAAACTGACACATCAATGACAGAATAGAATATTACAAATCGTTTAACTTATTTTGACTTAATCAGTAAGGATATTTTCTATCCATGAAACAGCTCATTCTTAGTTGTATAGCACTTCTTCTATTCTCAAGCGTGACAAATGCAGACATAGAAGTGACTGATAGTGCGAACGATCCTGGCAGCTCAGAGAAAATTGTCATGATTGGCGCATCCTATTTGAAAGGCTGGCCACTAAGCCAGGTCGCATGTCTCCCGGTGGTAAATAAAGGCGTATCAGGTGAAACCTCTACCCAGGTTCGCGAACGTTTTGTTGCCGATGCCATCTCCTCCAAACCAACGGCTATCATCATATGGGGCCATATAAACGACTTCTCCAATGCCCCTATGGAACAGGAGATGCAAACACGTCAGATAGCTATTGATAACCTGAAACAGATGATTGACCGCACAATAAATGAGGGAATCATTCCGATAGTCGCGACTGAGGTCACTTTTGGACTTGAGTCGGACATAATTACATCGGTCATGCAATTCATAGGTTCAGTATTGGGAAAACGCAGTTTCCAAGATTATATCAGTTCAAATGTATTGGCGGTCAACGAGTGGATCAGAAGCTATGCGAACGATCATGGTATCGGGGTGTTGGAGATCCAGAAACTGATGACAAATGAAGAGGGAAATCGCAAACAAGGCTATTACACAGACGATTTATCTCATATAACCGATCAGGCCTATCAGGACTTGCAAACCTTTGCACTACCTTTTTTAGAAAAGGAGCTGATCGAAAAACACGGACTCTGTAACTAAACGGGAAACGCACTTAAAACTCGATATCTCCTCCCACCCTGATGGTGCCGGGCATCCTCTTTATACGCGTACCCGCCAGATAGAGGTCACCCGTCACTTGCAGATCCTTGGGTAGCTTTTTGATATCAAGGGCCCGAAGGTCCAGCCACTTCCCTACCTTTAGCCCTTTGGGAAGGCGTTTTATCGAGGTACCGACCAAATTCAGCCAACCACCAACATTGAGGCCATTCGGCAGCTCCTTGATCGGTGTCGCTGACAGATCCAAACCCCCACCCACCTTGAGTCGTGCGGGAAGTTCAGTCAGCTCGGAGTTGCCCAGATAGAGGTCGCCACCTACAATAAGGTTTTTCGGTAGTCTTTCAATCAGCGTGCCGGAGAGTTCGAGATCACCCGGCACCACCAATCCCGTGGAAAGCTTCATGATTCTGCTCGCCCGCAGATCAAGCCCGGCACCAAGTCGTATAGCTTTCGGCAAACTACGGACCCTGGTACTGAATAGGCTGAGGTCACCATCGACCCGCAGCTTTCCTGGCAACTCCTCGATCATCGTTTCCGACATGTCAAGATTCCCGGTGACATGTAAGCGCTTGGGCAAACGAATATTATGGCTAGCGGATAGATTGAGATTACCGGCAACAAACAGGGTCTTAGGTAACTTGATATCTTGTGCCTTTTGCAGATCGAGATCACCCTCGAATTGTTTGCCAATGTGTAAATCGTTCACTGTTTTGCACCCGTCCGCCATCCGCTTATAAAATAAATTTTTGTTAAATCCACCGGCAATCCTAGCATCAACCCTGATAGAATCTTAAATCAAAGATTAAAACGAGATTCTAGCTGTGTTGCCGTGATTGGGTATACAGGTCCAGGTTTTCCGGGCTTGCCAGTGGCGTTTATGGGGGGGGGAGGAGAATGAAAATCACGATTTTTCTGCTTATTGTCGCTGTCATATTAACTGCCGCCTGGTATTTCGAAAGTCAACGACGTGACGGACTCGATAGAGCTGCCAAGCGTATCGGCCTAACACTCGAACCGGGTCAACAGCGTCTGCCTCAGTTCATCGATACAGCGGATTACTATCTGTTCAGCCAGGGGCAGCCACTTATCCAGAACATGATGCGAGGTGGGCGAAATGATGATCGTATATTAGTCTTCAACTACTCATTCGATGCCACAGAGGGGTTTGAAGGCAGACGTGAAATCCCCAATTATTCCGATGAAGGGGTGATACTGACCCATATGCAGACAGTGGTTGCCTTCCATGAAATCACCCCCCTGCCCCATTTCGACCTGAGTCCGAATGACAACTCTAAACGCACCCTGAATACAGACTTCAGGTCAGTGGCCTTTGATGATGCTGCCGGCTTTTCTAAAAACTATCGTTTAGCGGCACGGGAAGAGGCGAAGGTCAGATCACTCTTCAATGATGAGTTACTTACGCATCTTGGAAACAAGCCTGGCTGGGTGGTCGAGAGCAAGGGTGATCAAGTAATCTTCTACCACAAGGATGAGCGCTTGGAACCTGATCGGATTCCGGAGTTCATCGATCAGGCACATGCCCTACTGGAAAGGATGCGCCGCCACATGAATCTCTGAATATCGGCAACCATGCACCGAGCATAATTCCTGGAAGAAACTGTCTGCATGAATCAAGCCTTCACCATCCATAACCTGACTCAGCGCATGGTCAATATCAATCAGGGCGAAGGTCGTGCAGTGGTCTGGTCCTTTGTCTACTTTTTCTCTTTGCTGAGCAGTTACTACATACTGCGACCGATCCGTGATGAGATGGGAGTTATCGCCGGCGTCGAGAAATTACATTGGCTTTTTACCGCTACTTTTTTTGCCATGTTGCTTGTGGTGCCACTGTTCGGTTATGTAACTTCGCGGCTACGGCGCAAACAGTTTCTACCCTATGTCTACTATTTTTTTATCAGTAATATTCTTATTTTCTATCTCCTTTTCGAATCCGGTTTTTCACAGGTCTATACCGCGCGTATCTTTTTTGTCTGGCTGAGCGTCTTCAATCTTTTCGTGGTCTCGGTTTTCTGGAGTTTTATGACCGATCTTTACAAAGATGAACAAGCCAAGCGGCTATTCGCCATCATCGCCGCAGGAGGAACAATCGGTGCGATTACAGGCCCTCTCTTGACCGCCCTCCTGGTTCAATCCCTGGGTAAGGCACCAATGCTGTTGATATCGGCAGGATTGCTTGGTCTATCGGTGAACAGTATTTATCGCCTGGTTGCCTGGCAACAGACTCAGAATGGAGTCAAACAGACCCGGCAACTCCATGAAGAGCCAATGGGAGGGGCAATCCTCGACGGCATACGCCTTGCCCTCTCCTCCCCCTATCTGTTGGGCATATGCCTATTGATGCTGTTGTTTACACTGCTCTCAACCTTCCTCTATTTCCAACAGGCACAGATCGTAAAAGAGGCATTTTCCAACTCTGAAACCCGGACCGCTCTCTTTGCAGCCATCGATCTCAGTGTTAATGTGCTCACCTTGTTGCTGCAGATTTTTATTACATCGCGTCTGGTCAAGGGAGTGGGCCTGAGTATTACATTGGCATTGATCCCGCTACTGCTTGCCTTGGTTTTTATCATGCTTGGACTCTTTCCCACTTTAGCGACACTGATCACTGTTCAAATAATGAGACGCGCGGGTAATTACGCCATCATGCGGCCAGCCCGTGAGATGTTATATGTTGTTCTTAGCCGGGAAGAGAAATACAAGGCAAAGAATTTCATCGACACCGTAGTCTATCGCGGTGGTGATGCTGTCAGCTCCTGGATCTATGCGGGATTTAAAGCGGCCGGCCTCTCTCTCTCCAGCATCGCCTGGATCGCCGTTCCCCTCTCCCTGGTATGGGCATGGATTGCATACAGACTGGGTCGGCGGCAAACTATTCTGGCAAATGGATCACATTCTCACTCCGGAGGAGGACGCTATGAACAGATCGGATAGTCGAATCGGGCGCCGGGAGCTACTCAAACTGATAGCCGGTTTGGCCGGCAGTTATTGGATCTCACCCGGCTTGATTCAAGCCGCCGAACGAACACCGATAAAAAAGCCGATACCTGTCAGTAGTGAGCAATTACCGGTAATCGGCATGGGCAGCTCTCGCACCTTCGACTCGGCGGGAAACAGGGAAAAGATAGCCAACCTGGGCAAGGTGTTGGAACAGTTTTTTAAAATGGGAGGATCGTTGATTGATTCATCCCCCATGTACGGCTCCGCTGAACACGTACTGGGTATGCTGCTAAAGGATATCCGGGCAGAATCCCTGTTTGCTGCCACCAAGGTCTGGACCGACGGCAAGGAACATGGCGTTACCCAGATGGCGATGTCAAAGAAGTTGTGGGGTATAGAGCGTTTCGATCTCATGCAGATTCATAACCTGAGAGACTGGCAGACCCACCTTGAGACACTGAATTCGATGAAAGCGGAGGGTAAAATCCGCTACATCGGCATTACCACATCCCATGGCCGTGATCACGATGAGTTGTATCAGGCTCTTTCCACCCACCCTTTCGACTTCGTGCAAATGAGTTACAACATCAGAGATCGGGCGGTAGAAGAGAAGCTGTTGCCCTTGGCTAGGGACAGGGGAATCGCTGTAATTATCAATCGTCCCTTCGCACGCGGCGACCTGTTCAGGCTGGTCAAGGAAAAACCGCTACCGGACTGGGTAGATGAGTTCGAATGCAATAGCTGGGGTCAGTTCTTCCTTAAATATATCGTCTCCCATCCAGCCGTCACCTGCGCCATACCCGCAACCTCAAAGACCCATCATATGATTGATAACATGAGTGCGGGCTTTGGGAAATTACCCAATAAAGAAACGCGCGAAGAGATGGAAAAGACCTTCGATCAACTTTCGCAAGGGTGAACGACTGTTAGGTTTGCAGCGAATACCAGTGACCTTGAGGAACGATATATCCTTAATCGGCCAGCGTCACCCGATTTCTGCCTAGTGATTTTGAGCGATAGAGCGCCTGATCACAGCGGTTGAGGAAGTCTTCAATGGTTTCACCCATACGAAATGCTGCCACACCGATCGATACTGAAATGCCACCCACGACAGTACCGGTATTTGGCCGTTTGAGGACAATCTTCTCGATAATGGAGCGCAGATACTCAGCCAGATTCTTTGCATTATTGGAACCGATATCCGGAAGCAGGATTGCAAACTCATCACCACCGAAGCGCGCGCAGGCGTCTTTACCTTTAGTGTGACGAGTCAATAACTCTGCTACTGCGCGAAGCACCTTGTCTCCCAAAAGATGGCCATGGTTATCGTTGACATCTTTAAAATGATCTATATCGATGAGCACCAGACAAAAATTGGCGGCATGCTGCTGGTCAACCACCTCGCTGATCACCGTTGCGAGCGTCTGATCGAATCCACGTCGATTCATCACACCTGTCAGTGGATCCAACATCGCTTCCTGCCTCGCATAACTCAACTCCTCCTTGAGTTTTTCAACCTCGTCAGTGGAAGTGAGCAGCTGAGTTTCAAACTGATTAGTCTCGGTAATCAATGACCGAGTCTCGGCAATGATTGCAGAGACCGCTTGCATTACATTTTCTATCTTCTCGCTCTCCGCCAATGTGTCGATATGTGTTTTTATCTTTTCATTGGTCACCGAGGTTTTGCCGGTTAAATCGATCATGGTGCCCAATGTATGGGCGACTATGTCCATCAGTTCCTCTCTCAGATCCCTGAGAACCGCTTCATCACAAGAGCAGACATAGTGCCTGAACAGTTTACCGATGCTCTCATCCTGCCAGCCTCCTTCGCTCTCCAACAGCTCATCCATACGTTTGTTGAAGGCGGAATTCTCACCACTGACATAGTGGTATGCAAGACTGAAGTTGACTGGATTTAGAATTAGATCATGTTTTGCCAGATATGCGGTTGTCAGACGGAATAACTCACCGGCCTTTTCCTTCGAGCTTGGGTACGACTTCATCACTTGTTTATCTGGCGTTTGTTCCATATCTACTTCTAATATTATTGTGTATACCTAACAACCCTAAATATAGTCCCTATATAATTTCCACAATTATATTAAGTATATTTCAGGTCGTAGGATGCATGGATCAGCTTGGGTATCGGCAATTATCTGAATATTTTTCGTAAGTTTATATATCCATTATATACATAGGATGTTGTTTTATTCTGCAATTATTCGTCTGCAATCATTGCCAAGGCGTAATCAATCTCCAGTAGTGACATTACTGGGTGCAAAACCTCTCCGCAATGTGTTTTCAGTTACATTTCTGGCTTGCAGGAATTGCAGCAGATAGTCTGGTCCGCCCGCCTTGAATCCCATACCACTTAATCTGAATCCGCCAAACGGTTGCCGATACACCATCGCACGGGTGATTTTCCGGTTGATGTAGAGATTGCCAACCGCAAACTCCCGCTTCGCCCGCTCCAAGTGGGAAGGAAGTCGGGAATAGAGCCCGCCGGTGAGGGCGTAGGCGGTACTGTTGGCGATGCGCAGGGCATCCGTGAAATCCTTTGCCCGCATCACCGCCAGCACCGGCCCGAATATCTCCTCTTGCGACAACCCTGACTCCTCCTCCACATCGGTGAAGATGACAGGTGCAATATAGTGGGCTTGATTCGGCTCAAAACCGTCGATGAAGTGCGGTTTAGCCGTGATTTTGGCCTCTTCGATATGCTGCAATATGCGCTGTTTTGCCTCTTCACTGATCACCGGGCCAATCCTGCTACCGGGTTCCTTTGGATCTCCCATGCACAGACTTCGGGTCGCCTCTGTCAGGCGTGATACGAATCTGTCGTGAATCGAATCCACACAGATCACCCTGGAACAGGCGCTGCATTTCTGCCCCTGATAACCAAACGCGGAATCGATGACACCTGTGACCGCATCATCCAGATCGGCATCCGCATCGATTATGATCGCATTTTTGCCTCCCATCTCAGCAATCAGACGCTTGATATGGCGCTGCCCGTCAGTGATCTCCGACATCAGTTTGTGGAGATGCAGACCCACCTCCTTGGAGCCGGTGAAGGCGACAAAATGGGTGCGTGGATCCCGCACCAGGGCTTCACCGATCTCTGCCCCGCTGCCTGGGAGACAGGTCACCACGCCCTCAGGAAGTCCTATTTCCTGCAGCAGCTGACAAAAGTGCCAGGCAACCACAGGTGTCTGCGATGCGGGTTTGAGAATCACACAATTGCCGCAGACAATGGCGGCCGAGAGCATCCCCACGGGGATCGCCAGGGGAAAATTCCAAGGTGGTAGTATCACGCCGATGCCCAGAGGCTGGTAGTTTAGGTGATTCTCCTCTCCTGGCAGGGATGGGCTGTAGCCACCATCCAACTTTCGTGCGCGAAGTGCATAGTAGTGAAGAAAATCGATCGCCTCCGCCACATCCGCATCCGCCTCGGCCCAACCCTTACCCGCTTCTTTAACCTCCCATGCGGCAAACCAGTCACGCTGATCCGCCAATGCCCCGGCAATACGATCCAGGTAGTCTGCCCGCTGGTTGAAACTCAGTTCACGCCAGTCGCGAGTGGCCGACAGGGTCAGGCGGAGCGCCATTTCTGCATCATCGGCACCGGCACTGATGACCCTGCCAATCAATTGTGTCGGATCAGCGGGATTGGTGGAGTCGATGGCCTGCTCCTGCAAAGCAATGTGGCCCGATAACATCAGCGGGTAGGTTTTACCCAGCTCATTCTCCACGGACGCTATCGTGGCGGCGAATTTCTCACGCTCTTCATGTTGTGTGAAGCGATGCAGGGGCTGATTGACGAATCCAGTCACAGCCGGGGATTCATCAACATCCCTTGGCTGGGGAGGTTGTAATATCTGAGCGATATCCAGGCTCGGCATCAAGGGTAGAATCGATTGATCCGAAGAGTTCTCCAACAGGCGCCTCACCAGGTAGGCGATACCCTGTAACAGCTCACCAAAAGGCAGATAGAGACGCAATGTCAAATCACGCTCGGTTAACAGTGGTTCCAAGGCATCTGACATGCCATACAGCATCTGAAACTCATAGTCGTCCGGACCTCTTCCCGTCGACTGGGACAGGGCCATGGCAGAGGCGATACTGCGCAGGTTATGGGTAGCCACCGCTGGCCGAATCAACGCTGACCCGAACAGTCGAACCAGACAGCGTTCATAGCAGGCATCGGTATCGTCTTTGTTGGTCCATACCGGAACCGGCCAACCCTGTTGCTGGGCTATCACGGTCTCCATATCCCAA
Source organism: gamma proteobacterium symbiont of Ctena orbiculata (assembly GCA_003094555.1). Lineage (GTDB taxonomy): Bacteria > Pseudomonadota > Gammaproteobacteria > Chromatiales > Chromatiaceae > Thiodiazotropha. Next base: position 1,957 of record NATW01000184.1, on the reverse strand, counting down.
TAGGCGCCCCGCACCAAGCGCACCATGATGGGCGTCCCCCGCATTTCAACCCACCCTATGAGATCGGTAAGATCACTATCCGCGTCGCATAAATAGGCCTGAATGACTATCCCCAGGCCATCCCATTGGCGGAATGGCTCCTCCATGGCAAGCTGCTTGAAGAGCTGCAGGATGATCGCTTTATAATCGTACTGCTCCATATCGAGGGTAACACTGAATCCCGCTGCCATGGCGGCATTGCAGATCGGCCGAAGGCGCTCAGCCAACTGACGAATACTGCCTTCGGTATCCACGGCCGAGATCTGTGAATAGAGGGAGGAGACCTTGACAGAAAGGTTCAAGTCACTCTCCAAAACAGCCGATTTGCCGCTTTCGGACACCCTGGCAATCAGATCGAGATAGGCCTGCTGATAACCTTGGGCCTCCGCCTCACTCAGCGTCGCCTCACCCAACATATCCAGGCTTGTACGAACCCCTCTGCCATGCAGTTTGACGACGGAGCCGAGTATGCCGTCAGCATCCTCCCCGGCGATGAAGCGGTGGGCGACCTGGCGTACCGCTGTGCGGATCACCGGTGCCATCACTGCCGGCAGTGCGAGTTTCGTGCTTTGTCTGATCCCCCACGCAAGCAGCGGCGGTAATCGATGGTCATCGATTACGGAGAAATATTCCCTGAAATGGTTCACCAGCTGCGTATCGTCGGTGAGCAGGGGTACAGTATCGACGAAGCGCAGCCCCTGCAGGCGTAAGTGATCGTCAGTGAGTAATTGTGCGAGCAATCGATCGATCCATCCTCGAGGACCTGTATCGGATCTCGACTGCATCTCAGCCCACAACTGGTGACCAATGGTTTGAATACTTACTTCCAACTCCCTATTCACCCGAGCCTCCCGTCGATAGCAACTGTTCAACTGCTCCTGGTAAAAACAATAGAAGAAATATCCGGCGGGAGTAAGAGTTATGGTTTACCTGGATAACCTCTTTCATCAGCCAGTGCAGCAGTATGACCCAGGCAACTCAAAACTATTCAGCGGTTTCCACGATTCTCATGCAACCCCACCCATGGTTGTGCTTGATAGGTTATAGATCGTTTCACATTGCAGGTATTGAGGCTCGGGTCAATTTGGAGAATCTCACCCCTCGCATACCACCTATCTTGGTGACCAGCTGTTCTATTTCATTGGGTTTGCCCCGCACGATGATGGTTTCCAGGCAATGGTGGTGATCGAGATGCACATGGGTGGTACACAGGACATTGATATAGCTATGGTGCTGGATATGGTTGATCTTCTCGGTCAATCCCCGTTGATGGTGGTCATAGCTGATGGTCAAAACACCGAATACCTCCTCCTGCTCATCGGCCCAGCGCTCCTCCACCAGTTTTTCCCTGATCATATCCCGTACCAGTTCAGAACGGGAAGCGTAGCCCTGATCGATAAATCGTTTGTCCAGTTCATGCAGTAATCCTTCGGGCAGGGAAACGGTGACACGGGCAAGCTCATTGTTTTCCGGCATGGCTATTTCTACTCCCAATCGTGGACATGCGGGTGGGAATGGCTGATCGCACCGTGCCGATGCTGGTGCCGATGCACCAGGTTGGCTCGCTGCAATAGATCCATATCAGCCAATGCCTGCTTGACCTGGCCGTCGAAACAGAGCCTGCCCTGCTCATCCATGATAATACAGCGCTCTCCCAATTCAGCGGCCATGCTCAGGTTATGGGTGGTGATAATCACCGTCGCCTCCGTGGTAAGCAGATAATCGACCACCCAACCACTGCTGCGTGGATCCAGGTTGGCGATCGGTTCATCGAGCAGTAGACAATTTGGTTCAAGGGCGAGTATTGCAGCCAGGGCCACTTTCTTCTTCTCTCCGCCGGATAAACTGTAGGGTGCTTTGTCCAGCAGTGATTGAAGACCCAAACGTTGCGCCCATTCATGAATCAGTTTTTCACTTT
>NATW01000183.1 GCA_003094555.1 gamma proteobacterium symbiont of Ctena orbiculata | reverse complement strand
TTAAAACTCAAACAAGTCGCGTAAGGGATTACTGAGTATAATAGTCAGTCCGATTCACACTAAATAAACCACCAGATCCATGTTTACAGGTATTGTTCAAGGCACAGCGGAGGTTGTGGAGATTCAGCAGAGGGAGGCCTTCCGCACCCATCGAATCCGCCTGCCTGAGTCAGCGTTGGATGGCCTGGTATCAGGTGCATCGGTGGCACACAACGGCTGTTGTCTGACAGTGACCCGCATCAATGGTGATCTGATCGATTTCGATTTGATGCAGGAGACGTTGCGAGTCACCAATCTGGGAGAACTCGAGGTTGGGGACCACGTGAACTTCGAACGCGCTGCTCGCTTTGGTGACGAAATCGGCGGCCATGCCATGTCCGGACATATCCTCTGCACCGCGCAGGTGGCGGACATCCAGAGCAGTGAAAACAATTACCAGATCAGGTTCAAGTTGCCTGCTGAATGGCGCCGCTACATCTTTACCAAAGGTTACATCGGGATCGATGGCATCAGCCTGACGATCGGCCAGGTGGAGGACGATCAGTTTGACGTCAACCTTATACCCGAAACCCTGCACCGCACCAACATCGGCACACGCAAGATCGGAGACCGTGTAAATATTGAAATCGACCCGCAGACCCAGGCTATTGTCGATACAGTGACAAATCTACTCCCGGGCCTGTTGCAACGGCTGGCCTGAAATCCTACGCAGGTCGCTGATAATCGCAGCAGCATCTTTAACAGGTAGGTGACCTATGCAGATTGAACATTGGAATGAAGCTATCGACGGTGAATTGAGCGAATCGGCCATGTGCAGAAAGCTTGAGGCCAGGGGTTATGATGTCTCACGCTACATCTATCCACCCGGTACCTTTTTCCCACCCCATGAACATGCCGTCGATAAGATAGATGGTGTGCTGTCGGGCCGATTCAGAATGAGCATGAGCGGTCAATCCTGCATCCTCGAAGCCGGTGACTGTCTGCAGGTTCCCAAGGGTGTCACCCACTCCGCCGAAGTCATTGGCGATCTGTCAGTGATCAGTCTAGACGCGGTAAAAATGGGGAACTGAGTGCTGTCCACTCGACAACTCTGATGACACAACTTCTGCAATCCGGGAAATTGTGGGAGCAGGTTCGCTCACGCACGGAGTCAGCCATCGCAGCAGGCGCACTCCACACCATTGCAACCGATCACCACACCCTGAAACAGGGCGGACTCGAGTTCATGGTGCGCGTAGCGCTGAATCTGAAACGTAAAGCCCTGGATAAACAGGAGCAGTCCACAAACCCCTCCAGTGTCCCTTTCAATCCCTTCCTGCCACCGGATCCGGATTTGACCGTTGCGCATATCTCTTCCACCCATCTCTCGGTACTGAACAAATTCAATGTGGTGGAGAACCACCTACTCATTGTGACCCGGGAGTTTCAGCATCAGGAGCGTCTATTGACCCTGGATGATTTCGAAGCTCTGTGGCTCTGTCTGGGGGAGTACCCCTCACTGGGTTTCTATAACGGGGGTGCTGCAGCAGGCGCCAGTCAACAACATAAACATCTGCAACTGGTCCCTTTGCCCCTCTATCCAGGAGAGTCCGCAACTCCCTTTGATTCTCTATATGCATCCGCACCACGGGAGGATAGGATGCATAGCCTGGCGCAACTCCCATTCCTGCACTGCTGGTGTCCATTGCCAAGCGGACTCGCCGGCAATTCATCAACAGCGGCCGAACAGATCCTGTCACGTTATCTGGAGATGTTGAATCTGGTCGGGATACAAGCCGTGAATGGCACGGATGGTGATTATCAATCGGCCCCTTACAACCTGTTGCTTACCAGAGATTGGATGTTCCTGGTGCCCCGCTCGCAAGAGTACTGCGAAAACATTTCGATCAATGCGCTGGGATTTGTGGGATCACTGTTCGTGAAGGAAATGTCCGAGCTGGAAACGGTAAACCGGTTGGGGCCATTGAACTTGCTGAAGGCGGTCTCAAGATAGGTGTCTGATGATAAGTGGTGAGAGCGATAAGGCCCTGCCCTGCAGGGCTTTTTCCGTTTCAGGCAGACTATCCATGCTCGGCCAAAGCCCCGTTATCAAGGCGGTTGCATAACCATCGGACCTGCCCGACTGCTGCATGGCTGCATGCGCCGCCTCCGTATCGTAACTGAGACGACGCCATTCACAACGCACACCCTTCGCTTGAGGCAGTAACAAAAGATACCAACCATCCCGGGTACCATCATTGGCGGGCATACCGATTACACCGCTGTTGAGCCAGTAGCGACCGTGCAACACCTCCCCGAATGGAATCCCCGCATGTCCACCTATGACAACATCCGCATCGCACAGGGCCAGCTCCTGCTGTTTCTCAACAGCCGGCGTAGAGGCATAGACAAAGCGGTTGATCGCGCTCAAACCACCATGCACTAGGTAAAACGATCTTCCAGCCATGGTGAAATTTATGTGGGCAGGCAAGGCTCCCATCCACCTTTTTGTTTCGGATGAGAGGTGTTGGGAAGAGTAGGGATACCACGCCTCGGCCAGGAGTGCACAGGCAGACTCAGTCTCAAACCCGCAACCACAATCATCACTGTCGTGGGCGAGTGACTCTTCACAATTACCCTGCAATACCCTGATCTCCGACGATCTGATCAGTTCGACCGTCTCCGCCGGTTGGGCGCAATAGGCCACAAGGTCACCATTGCAGATGATGTTAGGGTTGGGAATAGCCAAGGCACGAGCCTGCTTGAACAACGCCTGGGTTGCCTGCAGGTTACCGTACGCTCCGCCGAAAATGAGCAGTGGCGTGGTGATTTCACCAAGATTCAGAACACCGGGTGTCGACATACTCAATACTCGGCGGCATTGGCAGGATAGCCAGCCATCGATCTTCCCTGTCTACTACCCAACCAGAACATCAGACAACCCAGAGTCAACACCGTCATGGAGACAAACAGCAGCTTGGTGTACTTATGCCACTCGCCCAGCCATTGGCTATAACCTGTCGATTCAGTGAAATAGAGTGCAGCGCCAGTAATCGCCAGCATAAAACTGCCCAGATAACTCCACAGGGGGATACGATCACGATCGCCCCAGAGGGAAAAGAAGATAACAGGCGCCAGATACATGGAGGCGGTACCACTCACCGCAACAGCACTGAACAGATCCTTGTTTCCGGTAAATACCAGGAGCAGACCGAGCAACATGAATAGTGCCATCACCATGCGGCCATTGTTCAGGGTTGGCTTTAACACACCCATATCAACCACCACCAACTTGGCTGAACTCGACAGGGTGCTATCAAGGGTCGACATGGCAGAGATCACCAAGGCGGTATTAAACAGCAGCATGGGCAGGTCACCCAACAGTCTGTTGAGCACCTCGGTCATTGCTTCACCGGTCTCCGCCTGTGCACCCGCGATTATTCCTAAGCCGCCAAACAGCAGGATACAGACAATACTGATCCATGCAGCATGCAAAAAGCTTCTCCGTGTGGTTTGACGATCGGCGAGAAAACCCCGATCCATCATAATCGGGTCATGCATTGGATAACTCCATATCTGGAGTAAGGCAACCAGCATCAAGACCGGACCTGGCTGATCGAACCGGAATGGCTCGAACAAGATATTCTGAATCGTGACATGTCCCTCACCCAGGACGAGTAAGATCAAAACCAACAGTACCGAGACAAAGATCAGCATCTGGAAGAGGTCGGTCCTGAGTGAGGCATGCAGACCGCCCAGCATCGAATAGAGCAGGGTTACAGCAGCCAGACCAATCACCGCCAGGGTGTAGGATCCACTCCCCGCAGCACCAAAGAGTATGCCAATCACCAAAAGATTGGCGAAAACCTCGCTGCTCAGGCGGATACCGATCACCAGATTGTAACAACGCGTCCCCCAATCCCCGAAACGGTCATGTAAAAAACCCTGAATGCTGGAGTAGCCCTTACGAAATCGGAGATCATCGATAATCAGCCCACCGGTCAGAAACGAGAGATAGTAGAAGGCGTAGGCAAGCGTACCCCATAGCCCATAGTAGAAACCCAGTATCGCGGCATTCATCAAGGAACGGGCGAAGATCCATGTGGTGACCTGGGAAAAGGTCAAGGTCAGCAGGCTGGGCGCCCTACCCGCCGGAGATAGACCCTGGAAAAAGCTACCACCGCTATTTGCCTTCGGTGTGATAAGTAGAGAAATTAAAGCCACACAGGCAATCAATACAGGCAAGAGGTATTGCATTAAGGGCTCCCATTGAAATCATCGGAATCCAGGATGTCTGGTTCGAATGTGAAATTAGCGACTAATCAACAAAATAGATACTGACTTCAATTTCTACGCCCATGCAGTCAGTATGGATTCAGGACAAGCCAGTTTCCTTTTCAGTCCTTGATGCTTCGATGATTTTTCGCTTACCGGCCAGGCTCATTCGCTTTATCTCATACTCTCGGCGCAATGCATCGCCATGACTCTCCATCCCCTCGGCGAAGACAAGTTCAACCGGTACTCGACCCCGGGTGTATTTGGCGCCACTGCCACTGTTGTGTTGTGTCACGCGTTTATCAATATCCTTGGTTATGCCTGTGTATAAGGTCCGGTCTGCACATTGCACAATGTAGACATACCAGGATTGATGATCAGCCCGCTTTGTCATTGATCGAAATTTGACCATTTACCCGTTGTTAGGGCAGCTAGTATATTAAAAAAGCCTACATTTCCTTAGGTGATACCGGGGTAAACCATAACCTTTTTTACCATTTTCTGGACTTTACACAGCATAGTTATAAGAATAACAATGCTCTAAGCCAAAAAAACGTCCTAAAGAGACTCAGGCCCTTAAGTGACCTGTTGTAGCATTATAACACCAGACATATGGCATTACTGCCTAAATAACAACAGGTTAGAACCACATTCACCCCCAGTTGGAGGATACAATGATTGGTAATACCAAAAAGTGGATAGGAATGGCCGGCGCACTCAGCGTCCTAGCTGGTCAGTTTCTGGTCTCCCCCGCAATCTTCGCTGCAGAAGGCAATGCTGTAGCGGAAGGAAAGAAGATTGCCTTCGATAGAAAAAAAGGGAATTGTCTTGCCTGCCACAACATACTCAACGCACCATCCCCGGGAAACATAGCCCCGGCCCTGGTGGCGATGAAATCCCGTTTCCCCACAAAGGAGGATCTGCGTATGCAGATCTGGGATGCAACCATCAAAAATCCCGAATCCGCAATGCCACCATTCGGTAAACACGGCATCCTCTCCGAAGCTGATTTTGAAAAAGTCGTCGAATATGTCTGGACACTCTGAGCGTTAAGACTACAGCGAGTCCAACAGCAACTCCTTTGAGGATTGAAAGAACATGAAACAACTATTTCGTCAATTAACCTTGATGGTAATTACCTGCGGCTTTATCACCGCTGCACAGGCAACAACCCCTGAAGAAGATCTTAAGGCCTTCCAAGACTTCTTTAAAAAACGTTTTCCCAATGTGGAGACCTCTGACTATATCAATGGCGCCTACTCCATTGATCCAATTGGCCGTGAAAACTGGGAGGCCATCGAAGAGTTCCCACCCTACGAGCCGTTCATCGATGAAGGCCAGGCGATGTGGGAAAAACCTTTCGCCAATGGCAAAACCTACAAGGACTGCTTTCCGGACGGTCCCGCGCTCGCCGGCAAGTATCCACATTGGGATAAGGAGAAAGGTATGGTCATGACCCTGCCACTGGCCCTCAACAACTGCCTGAAGGCCAATGGCGAAAAGCCTTTGAAATATAAGAAGGGGCCGATTAACAACATCCTCTCCTATCTCTCCTATGAATCACGCGGCCAGGTCACTAATGTGGTGGTTCCCACTGATGATCCACGCGCGCTCGAGGCCTATGAGGAGGGTAAGAAGTTCTACTATACACGTCGTGGCCAGCTCAATTTCTCCTGTGCCCATTGCCACCTGCAGAACGCAGGCATGATTCTGCGCACGGAGATCCTCAGTCCGGCAATCGGTCACACCACTCACTTCCCTGTATATCGCTCCAAATGGGGTACCGTGGGAACACTGCATCGCCGATTCACTGGCTGTAACAAGCAGGTTCGCGCAAAACCATTCAAGGCTCATGGCGACGAGTATCGTAATCTCGAATACTTCCTCACCTACATGAGTAACGGCTTGCCATTGAACGGTCCTGGCGCGAGAAAGTAACAGCCTCTGCCAGTTCATGACTAAAAGATATACGCGATCGGAGTGAAAACGATGCATAGAAAATTAATACTCATTACAAGCTTGCTGGTCTGGATCATTGGTTCTGGCCTTGCAACTACTACCATGGCCGATGAAGTCTCTGCCGAGAAGGTGGAAAAGTTGATCGCCGCGGCGGACGAAGCCAGAAAACATGCCGCCAGTGTTGGTGGCGAATGGCGTGATACCGGTAAAATGATCAAGAAAGCAAAGGGACTGTTGAAGAAGGGTGACTTTGTTGCGGCTGCCAAGCTTGCCAACAAGGCTGCAAAACAGGGTCACTTGGGATATGAACAGGCGATGTCTCAGAAAGATCTGAAAATGCCATCGTATCTACACTATTAATAATGGCTAACGCCTGGAGGAAGACATAATGAAGTTTGTCAAAGCACTCATGCTTACCGCACTTGTCAGTGGCGTAGCACTCTCATCCCAGCTGCTTGCGGCCGATGGTAATCAGATCACCCCTGGACTGCAGTCGGTGGAAGTGACCCATAGTGGAGAAAAGATCATCATCTCACGCTCAGCCGACAAGCAGGCGAAGATCCCGGGCACATTCACCAAGGTTGCCCGTCACTGCCCACCCTTCTGCATACAGCCGGCAACAGTTGCCCCAGGTGTGGAGACAGTGGGTGAGTTGGAGGTCCTCGGCTACCTGAAGCGGGTCGGTGACGGCGATCGCAAGGTTCTGGTCATCGATTCACGTACTCCCGACTGGATCATCCGCGGCACCATCCCCGGTTCAGTGAATATCCCTTGGAACAAGATCAATGTTGATCTCCAGGGTACCTTCGAAGTCGCTGCTGAAGCAGAAGGTGTACATGACATATTGGTCGATCAGCTTGGGGTTCAGGAGATAGACGGCAATCTTGATTTTCGCAATGCCAAAACCCTGGTGATGTTCTGTAACGGTAGCTGGTGCCCGCAGTCATCCAACAACATCAAGACCCTGATTAACCTGGGATACCCGGCCTACAAACTGAAATGGTATCGAGGCGGCATGCAGGATTGGGTCAGCCTGGGACTCACCACAGTCAATCGCTGAAACTGATCTGACACGACTGCTGAGAATAAAAGGGCTGCTGTAAGGCAGCCTTTTTTATTCAAGCCGCGAATGGACCCGAATCACCTCAAATCTACGTAAATTGTTATTTACCAAACCCTTATACCATTTGCATGAATTGGCGGTGAATCGGGTCCATTCGCGGTTAAAAAACAGTAGTCGTCAAAGATCCCAACAAAAACTTAAGGGCAAAAAAAAAAGGGTTACCTGTGGCAGGTAACCCAATTTTTTGGTCCGGGCGGGGTGATTCGAACACCCGACCCCTACAACCCCATTGTAGTGCGCTACCAGACTGCGCTACGCCCGGAAAGAGCGGCAATACTAGGCACTTAAGCGGCTGATGTCAATCTGGAAAAACGCTTTTCACGAAAAGCTGTGAGTGTATCTGACCAGGTTTATGTAGAGCCCGCAAATGAACGTTGATAAACGTAAATATTCGGGTTTATGCTTGCTCTGAATGAAATCAGTAACTGGAGATGCGCCACATCAAATCATCCGCATTTGCGTTCATTTGCGTTTATTTGCGGACTAATATCCTATCTTTTCAGGATCTGCAGGACCTCTTCAAGTTCACTGCGCAACTGTTTGACGATCTGCTGACTCTGCTGCAGATCTTCCTTGGCCGTATCGCCTGAAAGCTGTTGGCGAGCACCACCGATAGTAAATCCCTGCTCATACAGAAGACTACGGATCTGCCTGATCATGAGCACATCGTGGCGTTGATAGTAGCGTCTGTTGCCCCGCCGCTTGACCGGCTTCAGCTGCGGGAACTCCTGCTCCCAATAGCGCAGCACATGAGGTTTGACCTGACACAGGTCACTCACCTCGCCAATGGTAAAATACCTTTTACCCGGGATTGCGGGCAGATCTAGATTACTGCTGCTCGGATCCAGCATAGGCTTCCACTCGTGCCTTTAATTTTTGACCGGGTCTGAAGGTAACCACACGACGTGCAGAGATAGGAATCTCCTTTCCTGTTTTGGGATTACGTCCAGGCCGCTGTTTTTTCTCACGCAGATCGAAATTTCCGAAACCGGAAAGTTTCACCTGTCCCCCTCGTTCAAGCGATTGGCGGATCTCCTCAAAGAACATCTCCACCATCTCTTTGGCCTCACGTTTATTCAGTCCAAGCTCATCGAAGAGCCTGGCGGCCATATCTGCTTTTGTTAACGCCATCTCCGTCTACCCTACTCTCTAAGATTTGCACCTAAATCATCACCCAAACGGCTTATCACCGTAGCGACCACTTCATCCACTTCTTTATCGGTAAGGGTGTGTGATTTTTCCTGTAAAATCAATCCCAATGCGAGACTTTTTCGTCCCGAATCTATGTTTTCCCCAGTATAGACATCAAATAACAGGATGTCTGTAATTATTTTGCCGGATACGTCACGAATGAGATTCCTAATTGACTCAAAAGTAACCGTTTTATCGACAACAATGGCGATATCTCGCCGGATTGAAGGATATTTTGAGAGACTCTCAAAGCGAGGCAGTCTCCCCTTGGTTACCTTATCAAGCTTGATTTCGAACAGAAAGGTGGAGCCATTGAGATCAAGCTGCTGCTCGATTTCAGGATGTAACATCCCAATCCGGCCGACCTTTTCGCCTGCAATGGCGATTTCAGCTGATTGACCCGGATGCAATGCCGCATGTTCAGCGGGTGAGAATCCGATCCCTTGCCGCTGTCCGGTAAGGGAGAGAATCGCCTCCACATCGGCTTTTACATCATAGAAATCGGCACGCTGGCTGCCACTGCCCCACTGTTCCGGGATAGCGTCTCCAGAGACCAGTCCGCCTATCACAGGCTCCTGTCTGATCTCCCCGTCCCGGGTGTAGAAACAGAGACCGGATTCGAAGATTCGCACCCGCTGCTGCTGGCGTGACTGGTTATAACAGGCGGTTTGCAGCAAACCGGGCCAGGTTGAGGTGCGCATCACTGACATATCGGCTGAGATCGGGTTGGCGAGACGGATGCCGTTCTTTCCCGGATCGACCAGGGCTTCAATCTCGGGACTGACGAAGCTATAGGTGATCACCTCCTGGTAGTCACGACCCACCAGCAGCAGTTTGGCCCGGTTAAGATCGAAATCGACTTCACGCCGGTCTTGCATCACCATCGCGGAGAGTCCACGATTGGTCGGGATGCGTGCATAACCATAGATACGCCCAATCTCTTCGATCAGGTCCTCTTCGATAGCGATGTCGAAACGGCAACTTGGGGCCTTGACCCGCCAGCCCTGATCACTCTCGCTGATCTCCATCTCAAGACGGGTGAGGATATCACTCACCTCGTCCGCTTCAATCTCGACACCCAGTACCTTGTTGACCCGCTCGGCTCGCAACTCGATAACCGGCCGCTGCTCGATTTGCGCCTCGTTTACCACTTCAACCACAGGCCCGGGCCGACCACCGGCAATCTGGATCAGCAATTCAGTGGCGCGCTGCATCGCCTGTGCCTGAAGCTGCGGGTCGACACCACGTTCAAAGCGGTGGGAGGAATCCGTATGCAGACCATAACTTCGGGCCTTGCCGCTGATGGCAATGGGGGTGAAAAATGCGCTCTCCAACAGGATATGGCGGGTGGTATCACTCACGGCAGAGGTCTCGCCGCCCATGATCCCCGCCAACGCCACGGGCCGATCCGCATCCGCGATCACCAGGGTCTGTTCATCCAATTCGACCTCCTGGCCGCCGATCAGGACCAGTTTTTCCCCCTGCCGCGCCATGCGCACGCAAATCTTCTGGTTGATGCGCTCCAGGTCAAAGCCATGCATCGGCTGACCCAGTTCCAGCAGCACATAATTGGTGACATCCACCACCGGTCCCAGGCTGCGGATATCGCTGCGACGCAATCTTTCCTGCATCCACAGGGGTGTCGGGGCATTGATATCCACATCCCGAACCACCCGGCAGAGGTAACGCGGACAGGCCGCATCCGCCTCCAGATCCACAGCCACCTTATCATCGACAGTTGCCGTAATCGTCTGCATTGCAGGCGCTGTCACCGGACAACGGTTGATCACACCCACCTCCCTGGCAATGCCCGCCAATCCGAGACAATCGCCCCGGTCCGGGGTCAGATCCACATCGATGGCCTTATCCTCTAGCTGCAGATAGCTTCGGAAATCCTCCCCGATCGGGGCATCGATGGGTAGCGGCATGATCCCCTCCGAACTCTCGGCCAGTCCCAGCTCGCTGGCGGAACAGATCATACCGAATGACGCCACACCGCGTAATTTGGCTTTCTTGATCTTGAAATCACCCGGCAGCAATGCCCCAACGGTGGCCACCGGGACCCGCATACCCGCAGCCACATTCCGGGCGCCACAGACGATCTGCAGTGGTTCGCCTTCACCCAGGTTCACGGCGCAAACACTGAGCTTGTCCGCATCGGGATGCTGTTCACGGCTGAGCACCTCACCCACGACCACACCACTGAAATCGGCGGCCACGGCGTCGACAGAATCGACCTCAAGGCCTGCCATACTCAACTGATCGGCTAATTCCTGAGTGGTTACCGAGGGATCGACCCATTCACGCAACCAGGCTTCACTGAATTTCATTTATCACCGTTCTTGTTTGGTTAATATCGTTTATAACCCAAAGTTCACAATTAAACGCAAAGACCCCAAAGGATCAACAACTAATGTCTAGACCTGCTTAGCATTTCCTCGCGTACTTTGCGTTATATATCTACTAAGCAAACTGCCTGAGAAAACGTAGATCGTTCTCGAAAAAGAGCCGCAGATCGTTAACGCCATAGCGCAGCATGGTCATCCGCTCGACGCCCATGCCGAAGGCGTAACCGGTATATTTTTCACTGTCGATACCCACATGCCTGAACACCTCCGGGTGGATCATGCCGCAACCCAGCACCTCCAACCATCCGGTTTGGCTACATACACGACACCCTTCACCACCACACATAACACACTCGATATCGACCTCCGCGGAGGGCTCGGTGAAGGGAAAGTAGGAGGGACGAAAACGCAACTTAAGCTCACGCTCGAAAAAACTGCTGAAAAAATCGTAGAGTACCCCTTTCAAATCGGCAAAGGAGACATCCCGGTCGACCAGGAAGCCCTCCACCTGATGGAACATGGGAGTGTGCGTCAGATCCGAATCACAACGATAGACCCGTCCCGGGGCGATGATCCTGAATGGTGGCTCGCCCTGCTCCATGGTACGTATCTGTACTGGAGAGGTATGGGTGCGCAACAACAGGTGCGCATCGAAATAGAAGGTATCATGCATCGCACGTGCAGGGTGATGTTCGGGGATATTCAACGCCTCGAAGTTGTGGTAATCGTCTTCGATCTCCGGTCCCTCCACAGTCTCGAAGCCGGCATGTTCGAATAACCGCTGCATGCGCTCCAGTGTGCGAGTCACCGGATGCAGACCGCCACGTTGCACGCCTCGTCCAGGCAAGGTGACATCGATCCTCTCTGCGGCAAGCCGTTTGCTGAGTGCCTCGCCTTCCAACGCTGTCTTGCGCGCCTCGATGGCCTGCTGCAGGGCCTGCTTGGCCTTGTTGATCGCCTGGCCCGCCTGAGGTCGCTGTTCGGGTGGCAGTGCCCCCAGTTGTTTCAGCTGCGAGGTCAACTGACCGTTTTTACCCAGATAACCAACCCGTACTTCGTCGAGCAGGGGAAGGCTGTCCGCAGCGGCGATTGCACTTTCAGCCGCTTCGATCAGGCCATCAATATTCAAACTGGAATCATCCATCAACTAACCTCAACAATTAATTTTGAATTATGAATTTCGGTGCTCGCTTCGCGAGCGCTTTTTCAAAGAGCCTGCGCGGAGCGCAAACATCAATTCATAACTCAAAACTCAAAACTCATAATTCTTTTTTGCAAAGCAAAAAAGGGAAAAGCCCCAAGGCCTTTCCCTTTTCTGTGGTCACATTTCAGCCGGATTAGATCCGGCCTCACGACATGCAGTTAGCTGGAAAGAGCGGCCTTGGCCTGTTCCGCCAGCACGCTAAATGCCGATTTGTCATTGACAGCCAGATCGGCGAGCATCTTACGATCGACCTCGATATTGGCCAGATGCAACCCATTGATCATGCGGCTGTAGGAGAGTCCGTTTTCACGCGCTCCGGCATTGATACGGGCAATCCAGAGGGCACGAAACTGACGCTTTTTCTGACGCCGATCCCGATAGGCATATTGACCTGCCTTGATTACCGCCTGTTTGGCGACACGGTAGACCTTGCTGCGAGCGCCGTAATAGCCTTTCGCTTCTTCAAGCACCTTTTTATGGCGGGCGTGTGCTTGTACACCACGTTTTACTCTTGACATTGTTCAGATCCGATTCGTTAACTCAGGCGTAGGGCAACATACGACGGGCGATGGCCACATCGGATTTTGCGATGGCATTGGGTGCGCGCAACTGGCGTTTCCGCTTGGTGCTCTTCTTGGTCAGGATATGACGTCGATGGGAGCAGTTGCGTTTAAACGAACCGGATGAGGTGCGTTTGAACCGTTTGGCCGCACCCCTGTTTGTCTTAATCTTAGGCATAGTATTTAAACTCCGCTATTTGTGACGTCATCGGACGCCAGAAAAGTTACTTTTTCTTTGGACCCAGCACCATCACCATCTGGCGGCCCTCCATGATGGGTTTCTGCTCAATCTGACCGTAATCGGCCAGATCCTTTTCAACCCGTTCAAGAAGTTCCAAACCCAACTCACGGTGAGCGTGCTCACGACCGCGGAAACGCATGGTCACCTTGGTCTTGTCCCCATCTTCAAGGAAACGTATCAGGTTGCGCAGTTTTACCTGATAATCCCCTTCGCCTGTCCCTGGCCTGAATTTGATCTCTTTGATGTGTACCTGCTTCTGCTTCTTTTTGGCGGCCTGCTTCTGTTTCTTCAGTTCAAAAAGAAACTTGCCATAATCCATGACGCGACAGACAGGGGGTTCCCCGTTTGGCACGATCTCCACCAAATCCAGTGCTGCCTCCCGAGCGGCTGCATGAGCCTGTTCAATAGAGACGACACCTACCTGTTCACCATCAGCTCCAATGAGTCTTACCTCACCAGCTGTTATGTCATCATTCAGACGGTGCTTTTTTACAGCAGCGATAACCTATCCCTCCAAAAAGTCCAAACCCGAAAAGTAGAAAAGCACCGGATCTACCGGTGCTTCACACTCAGCTCACACGTTGTGTAACTTCAGAATTCATACGTTCGATAAAAGCCTCGATTGGCATAGCGCCAAGATCTTCACCTCCTCGTGTACGAACAGCTACCGTGCCCTCTTCCATCTCCCGATCACCTACGACCAGCAGATAGGGCACGCGCATCAACGTGTGCTCGCGGATTTTAAAACCAATCTTCTCATTTCTCAAGTCCGATTCGACTCGAAAACCGTTATTTCGCAGGGATTTGAGGCATTTTTGCAAATATTCGCTCTGTCGATCGGTGATATTCAACAATACTGCCTGTACCGGGGCGAGCCAGAGAGGCAGTGCACCGGCATAGTGTTCAATGAGGATTCCAATGAAACGCTCCAGTGATCCGAGGATCGCCCGATGCAGCATTACAGGGACCTTTTTGCTGTTATCTTCAGCGATATAGCTGGCACCTAGCCGCTCGGGCATAGAGAAATCGAGCTGAATGGTACCCAGTTGCCAGATCCGACCGAGGCAGTCGCGCAGGGAGAACTCGATCTTCGGTCCATAGAATGCACCCTCCCCCGGCTGCAACTCCCAATCCAATCCCTGGTGGTTTAGCGCTTCTTCAAGTGCTTTCTCAGATTTATCCCATACCTCATCTGATCCAACACGCTTTTCCGGTCGAGTGGATAGCTTGATCAAGACCTCATCAAAGCCGAAATCCCGGTAGACTTCCAACAGCAGATCATTGAAGGCCTGCACTTCACTCAGGATCTGCTCCTCGCTGCAGAAGATGTGGGCATCGTCCTGTACGAAGTTGCGCACCCGCATCAGGCCATGCAGGGTGCCTGACGGCTCGTTGCGGTGGCAGGAGCCAAACTCCGCCAGGCGCAGGGGCAGGTCCCGGTAGCTCTTGAGCCCGTGGTTGTAGATCTGGATATGGGCCGGACAGTTCATCGGCTTGATGGCGTAGACCCTGTCGTCGGTCTCGGTGATAAAAATATCGTCCCGGAACTTCTCCCAATGGCCCGATTTCTCCCACAGGGTGCGATCGATCACCTGGGGGGTATGCACCTCCTGATAACCGTGAGCCTTCAGCTTATCGCGAATATAGTCCTGAATCGTGAGATAGATGCGCCATCCCTTATCGTGCCAGAAGGCCATCCCGGGGGCCTCTTCCTGGGTATGGAAGAGATCCTGGGCCTTGCCGATCTTGCGATGATCCCTTTTCTCCGCCTCTTCCAGGCGGTGCAGATAGGCCTTCAGCTCCTTCTTGTCACGCCAGGCCGTGCCATAGATGCGCTGCAGCATCTCGTTGTTGGAGTCACCCCGCCAATAGGCGCCCGCCACCTTCATCAGCTTGAATCCCTTGCCGAGCATCCCAGTGCCGGGCAGATGGGGTCCACGGCAGACATCGAACCAATCCCCCTGGCGGTAGATCGAAACCTCCTCACCTTCGGGGATGAACTCCTTGATGATCTCGACCTTATATTTCTCACCGATCGAATCGAAGGTTTGGATCGCCTCTTCCCTATCCCACACCTCCCGTTGCAGTGGCAGGTTTCGCTTGACGATCTCGTGCATACGCTGCTCGATCTTCTTCAGATCATCCGGGGTAAAGGCGTCGTCCCGGGCAAAGTCATAGTAGAAACCATCTTCGATGGCAGGCCCGATGGTGACCTGGGTACCGGGATAGAGCTCCTGGACCGCCTGTGCCATGACGTGGGCTGCGTCGTGACGGATCAGTTCCAACGCCTCATCGTCGCGGCTGGTGACGATGGCGAGTTCGCAATCCTGTTGGACCAGATAGGAGGTATCGACCAGGCGACCATTGACCCGGCCGGCCAGAGCGGCCTTGGCGAGTCCGGGACCGATATCCGCGGCGATCTCGTGCACAGTGACCGCTTTATCGAATTCACGTTGGGAACCATCGGGGAGAGAGATAACGGGCATATTACTTCCTCATCAGTGGTGGCCCATACGAGAGGCCACATGAAATTAAAAAAGCCGGCGCCATGAGGCCGGCCCTACGTAAATGATACTTAACGCCACTTGATTACATGTTTAGTTTGTTGTCATGAAATCAATGGCTTATCGAGCAATGTCTAATGCAGGCGAAGTCTATACACACCAGCTTGACAAGTCAAAGCCAGATTATGAACTAACCAAGCAGATCAACCTTTCTTGTTTTCATCAGCCGGCCAGTAATCGGTCCCGATCCCATCTCCGAGATCCGCCTCCACCAGGCGCCCCCTGACCTCCAGTAACTTCTCCAACAGCCCCGGTTCGGCCGCGCTGTAGGCGTCCGCATCAGGCACCCGCTTAACCACCACCCCCAACAGCTCGGTGATAGCGTTACCGATCGAGTTCTGACTGATGGTAACGATCAGCTTACCCGCCTCATTGCGATAGATGAGCTGCTTGAAGGCGGGCTGCCAGCGGATGGAGTTGGCGTACTTGGCATCCACGATACATTGATCCCTGACCCGTTTAGCGGTGCCAAGGAAGTCATTATTGAACAACAGCACGTTCTCCACCTGTTCCGGATAGTAGACATCCTTTGGTATGGGGGCGTTGCGGGTTGATACCTGGCTGAAGAAGGTGCGATAAAAATCGATAAAGCCCTCCAGGATCGCATCGTACTCATGCCAGAAACGGATGTTCTGCAATGCCTGCACACCGCCCCGTATCTCCCAGCTGGGTAGGCCTTGGGGATAGCCGGTCAACTTGATATTCGACTCCTCCGAGCTGATCGGCTTCAAGACCTTGAGTTCCAGGGCACGATCGAAGAACTCCCGATAGACATCCCGCATGTAGGACTGGAACAGGCTGTGCTGTCCCCCATCGGTGAGGTTGGGATTATCCAGATCGGCCAGCTCGGCCTCTC
>NATW01000182.1 GCA_003094555.1 gamma proteobacterium symbiont of Ctena orbiculata | reverse complement strand
CATGACCTCGACCATCACAACTGGCGCCTGAAGATGTCCGATCCGGTGGACTGGCAGCGCCTCGATGCCTCTCCCAATAACCGGGATTTGTGGAACAAGGTCGCAGAGTTGATCGCGCTGCGCACCGAACACCCGGCACTCACCCGCAACGAAACGGCGTTTATCCATTTCCATAACGATTTCGATCGCAATCAGGGAGCCAAGGTGTTTGTCTACTGCCGCACCCGGGGTGTCCCATTGGGGGCTGACAACCAGATTGTTGTGGTCGGCAACATCGGGCCGCACGATTTTACGGGTTATAACCTCTCTTGGTATTGGATGGATCTGGACTCGGTGAAGGAGATCGCGCCGCCACAACAGGGTGCACGCTTGGAACAGAATGATGCGGGCTCAGTGCGGTTGTCATTGGCCCCTTTTCAAGTCAGGGTGTTTGCTACCTGATCGGCTGGGGGATTTTGCGGGGATTGCTATCCAACTTGGACTTCCGACATTATCAGCGCTCAGACTGTTTCATGACCTGTTCCCAAAAACGGGCCCAGAAACCCCGTTGATCCTCTATCCGGTCCAGGCGTTGCTCAATGGCATATAAGGCCCCGGTGATCTCATCCTGCTCTTCTGCAATATAGGTTTCTGCAGGCTCATCTTGTTCACTGGCTGCTGGCTCCTGGGAGTCAAAAATCAACTGCTCGATCCATTCGCCGATGGTGACGCCCTGGCGGTTGGCCTCATTTAGGGCATACTGCTTCGCTTCTTCGGATATCCCTTTCAGCAGCCACTGATTGGGGGCCTGTTTTTTTACTCGTGGGATGGCTTTTTTCGGTACGGCCTTTTTCTTGGGTGCTGTTGCTTGCTTTGTTTTACTATCGGACTTCTTTTTCATGTTCAGCGACTTTTTCTTTTCGGCCTGCTTCAGGGTGATCGGCCGTTGCGGTAGATTTGTATAATCCCGCGACGGCCGCTTAGGCGGTTTCTTGGGGATGCTGTGGGATCTATCCCTACTTCTTTTATCTGCCATGTGACTGGTCGGGTGCTGCCTGGTATCGTCCTTTGAAAACGCCAAGTGATGACATCTCATCCTCGGTCTTCCGCTTGCTGTCCAGGGTCCGTTTCAGGATGGTGGCGGTATTTGGAGGAAGATGATTTTTCACTGCCTAGTGTAGCGGAAATTTCTGCCATTAGAGGAGAAAAGTTACCGTTGCCACTGTCGAACCTCCGCAGTCAGGGGAATGGCGCTGTCGGCTGGAGTGGGCGCGACGGTCAAGTATCAAGATGGGCGGGGAGGGGAATCTGCGGTGAATAAACCTTCTATCGATAAGCCAGGCCTTATCGATGGTGAGTTCTAGGGCGGTATGGCTGGTGTTATATCAGGCAATAAGACTGATCAGCACGGAGACCGCCCAAATGCCTGCCGCAGCCAGCACAAGTGTGTCTATGGATAGCAGGGGATTGTTTGGCGTTTTCATGGTTTTACCTCTTTACAGCTTCGGGTAGACCGTTACAGCTTCAAGCCAATGTCATTGTACCTGGGTTACTAAAGTCTTCGCCTAAGATGTCGGCAGATTAATTAATAAATTTAATCTCCGCATTGCGTATTCTCAATTCAAATTAACAGGTACTTTTAGTTCTGCTTGGATTGATTTTAGCACCAGTGTCTTGTCAGGGGGGCATTTAGTCCCTAAAGTGAGAGCCAGGGAGTCGGCCGGACAGCCGCTGTTTCCAACTGGTTTCAGAGGAAAGTCCGGGCTCCGACGGGCAGGGTGCCAGGTAATGCCTGGGAGGCGCAAGCCTACGGAAAGTGCCACAGAAAATATACCGCCAGCGGTTTCGACCGTCGGTAAGGGTGAAATGGTGCGGTAAGAGCGCACCGCGCCGCTGGCAACAGCGGTGGCAGGGTAAACCCCACCCGGAGCAAGACCAAATAGAGGGACTGACAGGCCCCAGGGCCTGACGAGTGCGGCCCGCACTGTCCCCGGGTAGGTTGCTTGAGGTGCGTGGTGACACGCATCCCAGATGAATGGCTGTTCACGACAGAACCCGGCTTACAGGCCGGCTCCCGCTTCTTCTTCCACTTTCTTCCACGTTTTGGGGAATCTCCCCTTATCTCTTCATAAACTACTTTAGGTTTGAGGGTCATGCCGCTGTATTTTCAGTGGTTAGGACCGCCTTGAGGGCGCTTTGATTTGCTCCTCTAAGCCACTGAGCGGCAAAGGGTTTTCACGTTCTTTACCTTGACAAGATGGTATATGCAGTCCTAATATGGGTTGAAGTGGAAGAATGTGGAAAATTAGGGAAAATCGATCCATTAAAGGGGCGCAGACTTGTTTCGTGGGATTTCATCACTCAACCTGGATGCCAAGGGGCGGCTCGCGATGCCGACAAAGTATCGCGAACAGCTCGTGGCCGCCTGCAATTCCGAGTTGGTGGTCACCGTCGATAAGGATCACTGCCTGCTGATCTATCCCAAACCCGTCTGGATCGAGATTGAAGAGACCCTCAGGTCGCTGCCCTCGTTTAACGAGACCACACGTTTCCTGCAGCGGCTCTATATCGGCAATGCCCATGAAATAGAGATGGACAGCCAGGGTAGGATCCGTCTTCCACAGGAGTTGCGACGCTTTGCCGACCTGAATAAGAAGGTCGCCCTGGTAGGGCAGATAAATAAGTTTGAGTTGTGGGATGAGGCGACTTGGAACAGCCGGCAGGAGGCCCAGTTGGCGCAGGTGGATATCAACAAGCTCGATCTGCCGGAAGAGTTCAAGTCACTCTCGATCTAATGAAGCAGGCCCACGATTCAGTGCTGCTTCAGCCCTCCATTGAGGCGCTGAAGATCGACCCGGCGGGTAGCTATATCGATGCTACCTTTGGTCGAGGTGGGCACAGTCGAGAGATTTTGCGTGCGTTGGGTGAGCAGGGTCAGTTGTTAGCTATCGACAGGGATCCGCAAGCAGTGGCTCATGCCAAGCGGGTGTTTGGTCAGGATGCCCGTTTTCGCATCGTTCAGGAGAGCTTTGCCATGCTAGCCGAAGTGTCTGAACAGGCTGGGCTGATGGGACGGGTCAACGGCATCTTGCTGGACCTGGGGGTCTCCTCCCCGCAGTTGGATCAGGCTGAGCGTGGTTTCAGTTTCACTAAGGACGGGCCTTTGGATATGCGTATGGATCCTGACAGTGGCATCTCGGCGGCTGAGTGGCTGGCTCAGGCCGAGAGTAGAGAGATCGCTGATGTATTGAAGACTTATGGCGAAGAGCGGCATGCGCGGCGTATTGCCCATGCCATCGTGGAGGCAAGAGTGCATACCCCCATCACGACGACACTGCAATTGGCGGATATCGTGAGCAAGGCCAATCCTGCCTGGGAAAAGAGTAAGCATCCTGCGACGCGCAGCTTCCAGGGGATACGTATCTATATCAATAGTGAATTGGATGCGCTGCAGAGAGCGCTGCAGGCGATTATCGATGTGTTGGCGATTGGCGGCAGATTGGCGGTGATCAGTTTTCACTCCCTGGAGGATCGGATGGTAAAGCGCTTTATGCGCGAACAGGCAAAGGGCGATCGATTTCCACCTGGGGTGCCGGTTACCCAGGATAGTTTACGCCCGCGCCTGCACCTTGTGGGTAAGGCAGTACGACCGAGTGAAGATGAGACCGCTGCCAATCCGCGGGCGCGCAGTGCGGTTTTACGTGTCGCGGAGAGACTCTGTTGAGTCGTACCGGTCACATGCTGTTTGTATTGTTGATGGCGGCGGTGCTGGCATCCGCGATTGCGGTTGTGTATAGCAAATATCTCAGCCGTAAGCACTTTGTGGTGTTACAGGAACTCCAGGCGGAAAAGGAGCGCATCGGCATCCAATGGGGGCGTCTGCAGTTGGAGGAGAGCACTCTGGCTACCCATTCGGAAGTGGAAAAAAGGGCACGGGACAGGCTGAAAATGCATCTGCCCCAGTTTGATGAAGTTGTAGTGATCAGGCGCTAATCATGGCAGGCGGAAAGAAAAGAAAGACCCAGCAGGCTGAAATCATCAGGCTGCCCAGTTACCGTGCACGGCGGATTGCAGTGCTGGCGGTGATAGGGCTGGCCTTCTCTTCCCTGGTGTGGCAATCCATCGATCGCCAGGTGTTTGAAACCGCCTTTCTACAAGAGCAGGGCGAACAGCGCTATCTGCGCACGATACGGGTCAGCGCCAGTCGGGGTATGGTCACCGACCGCAATGGGGAGCCCCTGGCGATCAGCACCCCGGTGAAAAGCGTAGCCGCCAATCCAAAGGTCATAAAGGGTGACAGCGAAACCATAGGCGCCATTGCCTCGACCTTGGGCCTGAATCCCGATCGACTGCGCAGGTTGCTCTCCAGTGAACGAGGTTTTGTCTATCTCAAGCGGCGTATCAATCCCGACCTTGCGCAGCGGGTGGATGGCCTTGAGCTGGAGGGTATCGACCTGCTCTCCGAATACCGCCGTTTCTATCCCAGCGGTGAGGTGATGTCGCATATTGTCGGCTTCACCAATATTGATGACAAGGGACAGGAGGGGATAGAGCTGGCATACGATGAGTGGCTCAGCGGCAATCCCGGCGCGAAACGGGTGATCAAGGATGGCAAGGGACGGGTGGTGAAGCAGGTGGAGAATATCCAAAGTCCCTCCCCGGGCAAGGATCTGGTGTTGAGCATCGATCGCCGCCTGCAGTTTCTCGCCTATCGTGAGCTCAAGGCCGCGGTGAGTAAACATAAGGCGAGATCCGGATCGGCGGTGATCCTGGATAGTCGCAGCGGTGAGATTCTGGCGATGGTCAACAGTCCGTCGTACAACCCGAATGCGCTGCGCGGTCGCCGCTCCAGCAGTCTGCGTAACCGAGCGGTAACCGATGTCTTCGAGCCCGGGTCCACCATCAAACCGTTCACCGTGGCGGCGGCTGTGGAGTTGGGGCGGTTCAAGCCCAATACGCCTATCGATGTCTCACCCGGCCAGATGAAGGTGGGACGTTATCTGGTCAGGGATAACCGCAACTACGGTATGATCGATGTGGCGGCTGTGCTGCGAAAATCGAGCAATGTGGGGGCCAGCAAGATAGCCCTGTCGATGCAGCCGGAGACATTGTGGAAACTCTACTCGAAGCTTGGGTTCGGTGAGAGTCCCTATAGTCAGTTCCCCGGTGAGTCCAGTGGACGGCTGCCCCACTTTTCAGATTGGTCCAGTTTTGAACAGGCAACCCTCTCGTTCGGTTACGGTCTCTCAGTGACGCCGCTGCAACTCGCCAGGGCTTATGGGGTACTGGCCAATGACGGGGTGCGCATGCCGGTCTCGCTGCTCAAACAGGAGCAGGCAGAACCGGGTGAGCGGGTGATGCGTAAGAGTACCGCCAGGACGGTGGTCAAGATGCTGGAGGCGGTGGTGTCCAGTGAGGGCACGGCGCCGCTTGCCGCGGTCCCGGGTTATCGTGTGGCGGGTAAGACGGGGACGGCAAAAAAATCGGTGGCCGGGGGATATGCGGAGGATAAATATCTCTCGCTGTTCGTCGGTATTGCGCCGGTGAGTGATCCCCGCCTGGTGATGGCGGTGTTCATCGATGAACCCCAGGGTAAGGAGTATTACGGTGGACTGGTGGCCGGCCCTGTCTTCTCCAAGGTGATGAGTGGTGCCCTGCGGTTGTTGAATATTCCTCCTGATAAGCAGTGGCACGAGAATACCCTGATGGCTCGATTGGGGGATCGGCAATGATGGCTGCCGAGCGAATCACCGGCGGGGCGACACTGACATCCCTGTTGCATGGGCTGGTCTCCGTGCCGGTAAATGATGATCGTGAAGTGACTGGGATCACCTTGGATAGTCGTGATGTGACAGCGGGCTCGCTGTTTATCGCCTGTGCCGGTGAGCATCATCATGGCTTGGCGTTTGCCGAGCAAGCGGTTTCCCAGGGGGCAGTCGCGATCATCTGGGAAACGGATAATCTTGAGGGTGAACGTCTGGCGGCAGGGTTGAAGCTGCCTATTCCCTTGCTGGCGCTGGCGCAATTGACCCGGCATGTGAGTCGGATCGCGGGTCGTTTCTACCGGCATCCCAGTCGCTTGATGTCCGTGTATGGGATCACCGGCACCAATGGCAAGACCAGCATCAGCCAACTGCTGGCCCATGCGCTGATGTGCGAGATACCCTGCGGCATCATGGGTACCCTGGGGGTGGGGCTCCCCGGTCATTTAAAGCCCACCGGTTATACCACTCCCGATGCCGTGACCCTGCAGCAGTATTTGCATGATCTGCAGCAGCAGGGTGTGGCGGCGGTGAGTATGGAGGTCTCATCCCACGCCCTGGATCAGGGGCGGGCCGGGGCGGTGGACTTCGATTGCGCCATCTTCACCAATCTCAGTCGTGATCATTTCGATTATCACGGGTCCCTGGAAAATTACGCTGCCGCCAAGCAACGACTGTTTCAGATGCCGGGCCTCGGCAGTGCGGTGCTCAATCTTGATGATGCCTTTGGCAGAACCCTGCTCGGATCATTGGCGGACGGGGTGAAGCTGCTGGGTTACAGTCTCGAACCGGCGGCTGATCTGCCTGCCGGTCTCGATGGATGGGCGCAGGCCCTGGATATTGATCCCACCACTCAGGGAATGCGGATCAAAGTCTCGACCCACCTTGGTGACGCCAATCTGGAGACAAAACTGCTGGGTCGCTTCAATGTAGCCAATCTATTGGCTGTGCTGCTGGTACTGCTGCAGCGGGGCTGGTCTCTGCAGCGTAGTGTGGAAGTGCTTTCATCACTCTGTACAGTGCCAGGCCGGATGGAACTGCTGGGTGGCGGAGAGAGACCCAGTGTGGTGGTGGATTACGCCCATACACCGGACGCCCTGGAGAAGGCCCTGTCGGCCCTGCGCATGCATTGCCCAGGCTCGCTGACTGTTGTATTCGGCTGCGGCGGTGACCGGGATAGGGGCAAACGTCCGCTGATGGGGGAGTTGGCTGAACGGCTTGCCGATCGCGTGGTTATTACTGATGACAATCCACGCAGTGAGTCGAACAGTGAAATCATTGAGCAGATACTGTCCGGCATGAAGACGCCGGATAGGGCGCTGGTCGAGCCTGATCGAAGTCATGCCATTCATACTGCGATTGCAGATGCAGCAGCGGGTGATCTGGTGCTGGTGGCGGGTAAGGGGCATGAGGATTACCAGCTGGTGGGGGATGAAGTTGTTCATTTCGATGATCGCGAGCAGGTGACCGCCGCCCTCCATGAGTGGTCGGGGGTGGGGCGATGAACACCCTGTGCCTCTCGCAAGTGGCGTCAAGCCTGAACGGTACCTGGGTTGGCGAAGATGTCAGTTTCAGTTCTGTCAGTACAGACACTCGCACACTGCAGGCGAGAGATCTCTATGTGGCCTTGAAGGGACCTCACTTCGATGGTCATAACTTCATCGGGCAGGCGATTGACAAGGGTGCGGTGGGGGTGATGGTGAGTGAACCCCAGAAGCCGGAGATCCCGCAGCTCCAGGTAAAAGATACCCGGCTCGGACTGGGTCGGTTGGCCGGGGTATGGCGAGACTCTTTTCCGCTGCCACTGATTGCCATCACCGGCAGCAATGGCAAGACGACTGTCAAGGAGTTGGTTGCCGCCATTCTCCAGCAACGGGGGAGGGTGCTTGCCACCCAGGGAAACTTGAACAATGAGATAGGCCTGCCACTGACACTTCTGCGCTTGCAGGATGAGGCCTTTGCGGTGGTGGAGATGGGGGCCAATCATCCCGGCGAGATCGGCTACCTGAGCCATATTGCCCATCCGGATGTGGCCCTGATAACCAATGCGGGTGCTGCCCACCTCGAAGGGTTCGGAGATCTGCAGGGTGTGGCCAGGGCGAAAGGAGAGATACTGAGCGGACTCAGGCCTGGTGGTACCGCGGTATTGAATGCGGACGACGACTATTTTCCATTGTGGCGTGAGTTACTGGGCGAGCGCAAGCTGATCAGCTTTGGCAGCTCAAGACAGGCGGCCGTGCAGTGCGATCCCTCTCGGGCAGAGATGCGCTGGACGGAGAACGGTTTCTACAACCATATGCAGGTCAGCTACCGGGAGGATCAATTCGATGTGAAGCTGGCACTCGCCGGTAGACACAATCTGATGAATGCCCTTGCCGCGATTGCGGGCGCTTTGGCGATGGGCGCATCGGCTAGGGAGATCGAACAGGGTCTTGCCAGTGTAAAACCGGTGGCGGGTCGTTTACAGATGCACTTCACCCCTGCGGGATATCGCCTCATCGACGATACCTATAACGCCAATCCCGACTCGGTGGAAGCTGCAGTCGATGTATTGCGCAGTGCGCCGGGAGAACAGATCCTGGTACTGGGAGATCTGGCTGAACTGGGTGATCAATCCGTTGCTCTGCACAATCAACTCGGTGCAAAAGCGAAACTGGCGGGTCTCTCCCGTCTGTATACCCTGGGGGAGCTGAGCCGGTATGCAGCTGAGGGCTTCGGTGACGGAGCCTTGGCGTTTTCTGATTTGGATCAACTGATCGGGACCCTTGCCGGTGCGCTTCGCCGAGGCGATACATTGCTGGTCAAGGGTTCACGAACTGCGGCCATGGAACGGGTGGTTGATCGCCTGATTAATGAGGGGAGGGGCTGAAAGTGTTGCTCTATCTTACCGATTGGCTTACCCAGTTCGACAATGGTTTCAGAGTATTCCAGTACTTGACGCTGCGTACCATCCTGGGGGTCCTGACTGCGCTTTTGATCTCCCTGGCCCTGGGTCCGGTGATGATACGCCGTTTGAGCTTTCATCAAATCGGACAGACGGTACGCGACGATGGTCCGGAGACGCACTTTTCCAAAGCCGGAACCCCCACCATGGGGGGAGCGCTGATTCTGGTGGCGATCGCCATTGCCACCCTGCTATGGGCGGATCTGGAAAACCGCTACGTGTGGATCGTGTTGATTGTAACCATGACCTTTGGCCTCATCGGTCTGGTGGATGATTACAAAAAGCTGGTCCTGAATGATCCCAAGGGTCTGTCAGCGCGGTGGAAATATTTCTGGCAATCGGTAGCGGGATTGGGTGCCTCGTTGGTGTTCTACTACACCGCAAGTTCATCCATGGAGACCGCACTGCTGATCCCCTATCTGAAGGATGTCTCTCTGGATTGGGGACCGGTATTCATTCTATTCAGTTATCTGGTTATCGTCGGCTCTTCAAATGCGGTCAACCTGACCGATGGGCTCGACGGTCTGGCGATTCTCCCGACGGTGATGGTGGGTGGCGCATTGGGGGTTATCGCCTATGTTACCGGTCACTCCGATTTTGCTGCCTATTTGAAGATCCCCTATCTGCCCGGGGTAGGTGAGTTGATCGTCTTCTGCGCTTCGTTGGTTGGGGCTGGACTGGGATTTCTATGGTTCAACACCTATCCGGCACAGGTCTTTATGGGGGATGTGGGAGCCTTGGCATTGGGTGCGGCCCTGGGTGTTATCTCGGTTGCCGTGAGACAGGAAATTGTACTGTTCATCATGGGTGGGGTCTTCGTCGTGGAGACGGTCTCGGTGGTATTGCAGGTCTTGTCCTACAAGCTGACCGGTAAACGCATATTTCGTATGGCGCCACTGCATCACCACTTTGAACTCAAGGGCTGGCCCGAGCCGAGGGTGATTGTGCGTTTTTGGATCATCACCGTCATCCTGGTGTTGGTCGGTCTGGCGAGTCTGAAGATACGCTGATGGCGAAACAAGTGACAAATTCAGCTAAAACACTGATCGTCGGATTAGGCGCGACCGGACTCTCTTGCGCGCGCTACCTGGCGGCCCACGGGGAATCCCTGGCCGTGACCGACAGTCGCGAAAATCCGCCGGGGCTGGAGGCGCTGCGCAAGGAATATCCCGACATGGCGATGTTCCTCGGCGGCTTTCAGGCGGAGGTATTCCATGCCGCCAGTCGACTGGTGGTGAGTCCGGGTGTGTCACTCGACGAGCCACTGATTCGTGCAGTCAAAGAGCGGCATGTAGAGATAGTCGGTGATGTGGAGCTGTTTGCCAGAGCGGTAAAGGCGCCGGTAGTCGCAATTACCGGATCGAATGGCAAGAGCACAGTCACAACCTTGCTGGGAGATATGGCGCGTATGGCCGGTATCAGGGTGGCTGTGGGTGGCAACCTTGGGCAGCCCGCGCTTGACCTGTTGGCGGATGAAGTTGAGTTGTATGTGCTTGAACTCTCCAGTTTCCAATTGGAGAGCACCCATTCACTCAAGCCCCAGGCTGCGGTTGTGTTGAATGTCTCCGCCGATCATATGGACCGCTACCGGGATCTGGAAGAGTATGCCGCCACCAAGGCATCACTTTACGCCAATTGCGAGATTATGGTGATCAACCGTGATGATGCACGGGTCGCCGCTATGGCGGTGCCGCATACAACCACCATTGGATTTACCCTGGGGGCGCCTCAAGGAGACGATTTCGGTCTGCATGAACTGGATGGAATCAAATGGCTGAGTGAGGGGCATACCCCCCTGATGCCGGTCACCGAGCTGCGCATACCTGGTCGTCACAATATGGCGAATGCCCTCGCTGCCTTGGCCTTGGGCAGTGCCGTGGGCCTGCCGCAAAACGATATGCTGGCAGCCCTGAGAAGCTATACCGGCCTGCCCCATCGTACCCAATGGATCAGCGATAAGGGTGGTGTGCGATGGTATAACGACTCCAAGGGTACCAATGTGGGGGCTACGATCGCAGCCTTAGAGGGACTTCACCCTGAAGGCGACAGCAGCCGCAGTGTTTTGATTGCAGGTGGCGATTGCAAAGAAGCCGATTTTTCACCCCTGGCCCCGGTGGTGGAAAAAACAGCACGGGCCGTCATTCTCATAGGCAAGGACGCGTCTCAACTGGAATCAGTACTGGCGGGCCAAGTGCCCATACAGCATGCGGCAACACTTGAAGTGGCAGTAAGTCTGGCCGCGGAGTTGGCACAGCCTGGGGATCGGGTGCTGCTATCTCCAGCCTGTGCCAGTTTCGATATGTTCCAGAATTTTGCGGCCCGTGGCGAAGCCTTCATCCAGGCGGTGGAGGCGCTCTCGGCATGAGTACCCTGGTAAGTAGACAGGCGCATGATGCGCGTGCCGGCAAACCCACCAATCAGCCCCTTGTGGACTGGTGGCTATTAGGTGCGGCAGTTGTACTACTCTGTTTCGGTCTGGTGATGGTCTCGTCTGCATCGATGACAGTGGGAGAGCGTCTTGGTGGTTCGCCTTTCTTCTATGTCTATCGCCATCTGTTCGCCATGTTCCTGGGCTTGCTGGCAGCCTATCTGGTTTTTCAGATTCCGATGCAGCAGTGGCAGAATGCAGGACCGTTATTGGTCTTTACGGGGCTGTTGTTGTTACTGCTGCTGTTGATCCCAGGGATTGGCAAAAGTGTCAATGGTGCCACCCGCTGGATACCCCTGGGGGGCTTCAACCTGCAGAGTTCCGAATTCATGAAACTCTTCATGGTGCTCTATATCGCCGGTTACCTGGTGCGTCGCCAAGATGAAGTCGCGCGCTCCTTCTGGGGTTTCGCAAAACCGATGCTGTTGTTGATCATCACCAGTTCACTGATCCTGCTGCAACCCGATTTCGGCACCACGGTAGTCCTGTTCGCAACCGCCACCGCCATGCTGTTTCTCGGCGGGGTCGTGCTGTATCAGTTTTCCATGTTGATTGTCGTTGCCGGAGTGGCAGGTTGGGCGCTGATCTACTTCTCGCCCTATCGGTGGCAGCGTATGACCACCTATTTGAATCCATGGGACGATCCCTTCAATACCGATTTTCAGCTCACCCAGGCACTGATCGCCTTTGGCCGCGGCGAGGTCAGCGGGGTCGGTTTGGGTAATGGAATCCAGAAACAGTTTTACCTGCCGGAGGCGCATACCGATTTCATCATGGCCGTCGTGGGTGAGGAGTTCGGCCTGCTCGGAACCCTGGGTGTGATTCTGTTGTTCGCCTTCATTACCTGGCGTGCATTTCAGATAGGTGTCAAGGCGGAACAGACCGGTCAGCGTTTTTCCAGCTACACCGCCTATGGTCTCGGACTCTGGATTGGGATGCAAGCCTTCATCAACATAGGTGTCAATGTCGGTATGCTGCCGACCAAGGGTCTGACACTGCCGTTTATGAGTTATGGGGGCAACAGCATCATCGTCGTCTGTATGGTGATTGCGCTGTTGTTGAGAATCGATTTCGAGTCACGCCAGAAGCGAGTCAAGAGCAAGCACAGGAGGCGATCATGGAGCCTCATGTGATGGTCATGGCCGGCGGTACAGGTGGGCATCTCTTCCCGGCACTGGCGGTGGCCGACTGGTTGAGACAGAAAGGCTGTCGCATCACCTGGTTGGGCAGTCGCTCCGGTATGGAGAACAGACTCATACCCGAGTATGGCTATTCCCTGGAGACGCTTCAGGTCAAAGGCGTGCGCGGGAGTGGCCTGAAGCGACGTTTGGCCGCACCCTTTACCATCAGTAAGGCACTCTGGCAGGCCCATCGCGTGTTGCGTCGCACCCGGCCGCAGCTGGTGTTGGGTATGGGCGGATTTGCCACCGGTCCAGGTGGTTTGGCCGCTAGATTGATGCGAATACCCCTGGTGATACAGGAACAGAATGCGATTCCGGGATTCACCAATCGCATCTTGGCCGGATTTGCAACCAAGGTTTTCGAGGCCTTTCCCGGCAGCTTCGGTGCTGAGGCACAGGCGGAGACAGTGGGCAATCCGGTACGCCGGGAAATTCTATCCCTGCCCCTGCCGGAGGTACGCTTTGCCCAGCGTGGGGCTGCGATCAGGTTGTTGGTTCTCGGCGGGTCCCTGGGTGCCCGGGCACTCAATCAATGCGTACCGGAGGCGCTCTCCATGATGCCTGAGGCAGTACGCCCGCAGGTACGCCATCAGGCGGGTGAAAAGCTGTTGGATGAAACCCTGGAAAGATATCGGGAACTGGCGGTGGAGGCAGAGGTGATGGCCTTTGAAAAAGAGATGGCCGAGGCCTACGCCTGGGCCGATCTTGTCATCTGTCGGGCCGGTGCGCTGACGGTTTCCGAACTGGCCGCAGCGGGGCTGGGGGCCATACTCGTTCCCTATCCCTTTGCCGTGGATGACCATCAAACACGGAATGCGGAATATCTGGTGAATGCGGATGCCGCACACCTGATTCCACAGCCTAGTCTTGATGGGCGAAACCTGGCGCGGCTGTTGGGTAGTCTCTGCACAGACAGGAAAAGGCTGCTGGCCATGGCCACTGCGGCACGCGGCCTGGCAAAGCCGGATGCCGCCGCTCAGGTAGGGCGCTATTGCCTGGAGGTGATCGCCCATGAGTGAGCAACTGCGCAATCGCTATGCCCCGAACAGCATGGGCCGTATGCGCCGGATCCATTTTGTCGGTATCGGTGGTGCGGGCATGAGTGGTATCGCCGAGGTGATGATCAATCTGGGTTATCAGGTGACCGGATCAGATCAACGGGAGAGCACGGTGACCTCGCGACTCACCAAGCTGGGGGCCGAGGTCATGTTCGGCCACAAGGGAGAGCATGTGGAGGCAGTGGATGCAGTGGTAATCTCCAGCGCCATCAAAGAGGATAATCCCGAGGTCTGTGCGGCTCGAGATGCCAGGATACCGGTGGTGCCGAGAGCGGAGATGCTGGCGGAGATCATGCGCTTCCACTACGGCATCGCAGTGGCGGGTACCCATGGCAAGACCACCACCACCAGTCTGGTTACCAGTATCCTGGCTGAAGCCGGTCTGGATCCGACCTTTGTTATCGGTGGCAGGCTGAATAGTGCCGGCGCCAATGCGCGCCTGGGTGATGGGGAGTACCTGGTTGCCGAGGCGGATGAAAGCGATGCATCCTTCCTCTGCCTGCAGCCGATGTTGGCGGTGGTGACCAATATCGACGCGGATCATATGACCACCTATGGCGGTGACTTCAACCGTTTGCGCGGAACCTTCCTGGAGTTTCTGCATCATCTGCCGTTTTACGGCCGGGCGGTGATGTGTATCGATGACGAAGAGATACGCAATCTGTTGGGGGAGGTCTCGCGGCCGATTACCACCTATGGTTTCAGCGATGATGCCGATGTACAGGCGGTTGCCGTGGTAAGTGATGGACTCAAGACCCATTTTACCCTGCGCGCGGAAACCCTGGCGGAACCACTGCAAGTCACCCTCAATCTGCCGGGCAGGCACAATGTATTGAATGCCCTGGCGGCTATCTGTGTCGCCCTTGAACTCAATATCGAGAGTGAAAGCATCAAAACCGCGCTACACAATTTTGCCGGTATCGGTCGGCGTTTTCAGACGACAGGCGACTGCCGGGTGGATGGTAAACAGGTGATGTTTATTGATGATTATGCCCACCATCCGCGGGAGATCGATGCCACTCTGACGGCGGTCCGGGATGGGTGGCCTGAACGGCGTCTGGTGATGGTGTTTCAACCCCATCGTTATTCACGAACCCAAGAGCAGTTCGAGGACTTTGTACAGGTTCTCTCGAAAGCAGATCTATTGATCGTTAGTGAAGTCTATGCCGCTGGAGAAGAACAGATTCAGGGCGCCAGTGGACGCGATCTGAATCGTGCCATACGCATCCGGGGTCAGGTCGATCCTGTGTTTGTGGAACCGTTGCAGGAGTTACCGCAACTATTGCAGGGACTGCTTCTGGATGGGGATATCGTTCTGACCCTGGGTGCCGGCAGTATCGGTTCCATTGCGGCAGAACTACCTCGACGACTCTGTCAGGAGGTGGAGTGATGGTTTACGGAATCGATATGAAACGGCTGCATCAGGGATGTGGTGAATCCCTGCAATCCAATCTTCCGGGGATCCCGTCGGTCCGGCCCGCTCTGCTACCCGATCTATCCGAGGGGCAGCGGGATGTATCACAGGGTGTCAGGTCAAAAAACGGCAATCCCCGTGGTGAGAGTGAATACAGATGATGCCTGCGTTCAATCAACAATCCTTACGCGGTGAGATGCGTTTCGATGAGCCGCTCTCACGGCATACAACCTGGCGGGTTGGTGGGCCTGCAAGCTGTTTTTATCGTCCTGCGGACCGTGACGATCTGGTGCAGTTCCTGAGTCAGTTGAGCCCTGAGGAACCTCTGTTCTGGCTTGGCTTGGGAAGCAATCTGTTGGTCAGGGACGGGGGTTACAAAGGCACTGTGATTGCAACTAAAGGCTGCCTGGTTGCCAGTGAGTGGCGTAGTGACAGGTTGCTATATGCCGAAGCGGGCATCGCCTGTGCCAAGGTGGCACGTTTGGCAGCCAGGGCGGGTCTTTGCGGGCTGGAGTTTCTGGCAGGTATACCTGGCACCCTGGGTGGTGCCTTGGCGATGAATGCGGGGGCCTTTGGCGGCGAGACCTGGGAACAGGTGGTCAGGGTGGAAACCATCGATCGGTTTGGTCAGGTGCGCAGCCGCCTGCCGAAGGATTTTAAGGTCGGATATCGCCAGGTAAAAGGAACCTCCGGGGAGTGGTTTCTTGCGGCCGAACTGAAGCTGGAAGCGGGTGATGTTGATGCCGCTCAACAACGAATCAAGCAGTTGTTGGAACGCCGCGCTGCGACACAACCGACCAGTCAACCCAGCTGCGGCTCGGTGTTTCGCAATCCGCCTGGCGATTTCGCTGCACGCCTGATTGAGTCAGCCGGATTGAAAGGCAGGCGTTTGGGTGGTGCTCAGGTATCGGAGAAACATGCCAACTTCATAATCAATACCGGCCAGGCCACGGCACGGGATATCGAGATGCTGATTGCTGAGGTGCAGCGTGAAGTGGCAGTGCACAGTGGTGTCGAACTCAAGACCGAAGTCCATCGTATTGGAGATTCGAGTTGAACGAAAACATATCACAACACTCATTCGGCAGGGTCGCCGTCCTCATGGGTGGCCAGTCTGCCGAACGTGAGATATCGCTGAGGAGCGGGCGTGCCGTGCTGGAGGCACTTGTGAGCAAGGGTGTTGAGGCTATAGGGGTAGATGTGGGTGATGATGTGCTGGGCCAACTCGCCGAAGGCGGTTATGAGCGGGCGTTCATCATCCTTCACGGTCGTGGTGGGGAGGATGGCGTCATCCAGGGTGCGCTGCAGCGGATCGGTCTGCCCTATACCGGTAGCGGCGTACTTGGATCGGCCCTTGCCATGGATAAATACCGTACCAAGGCGGTATGGCGCGGTGT
This sequence comes from gamma proteobacterium symbiont of Ctena orbiculata, assembly GCA_003094555.1. GTDB lineage: Bacteria > Pseudomonadota > Gammaproteobacteria > Chromatiales > Chromatiaceae > Thiodiazotropha. The sequence goes on along the minus strand of NATW01000182.1, from coordinate 358 downwards.
GGGCATACCCACACCCGAATCGGTACTGATCGTGGATGAAGGCGACCTGGATATGGCCGCAGCGCTCGGTTTCCCGCTGATGGTAAAACCGATATGCGAGGGTTCGAGCATCGGTATGAACAAGGTCGAGAACAGAACCCAACTGCACCGGGCCTGGGAACAGGCGAGGGTGTACGACTACCTGGTGCTGGCGGAGCGTTGGATCGTCGGCGAGGAGTACACAACCAGCATCCTGCAGGGGGAGGCGCTGCCGATGATCCGGCTCGAGACGCCCCACCTCTTCTATGACTACGAGGCGAAATATTCGGCGGATACCACGAGTTATCACTGCCCCTGCGGTCTTGATGCGGCACAGGAG
>NATW01000181.1 GCA_003094555.1 gamma proteobacterium symbiont of Ctena orbiculata | reverse complement strand
CGTTATGTTTCAAGGAGAGAATATTGCCACTAGCTACTAAAATTTCGATCGTAATATTTTCACTGGCAGTTTGTGCGTTTGCATACGGTTACTTCTCATATGGAAAATATGATTGGATCGCGGCCAAAGAACCTATTAATGTTACAACGAATGAAAATTACGAGATTAGTTTCAAATCACAGATGGATGCGAACTATGAGCTTGAGCTAGAGACAGAAAGAAACCTTGAATTTAGAGAACAGAACTGTCGTTTAGGCATTGAAACATTCAAGAAAGATGAATGCGGCAAGAATATCGAAAAACTGATCATACAGTGGTCAATTTCCGAGGCCGGTACCAAAATAGCTTCGGGAAAAAGTAGTGATACAACTTCTGGGTTTTGGGGCCCGAATATGGGTAAAACTCTACATTGGTTTCAAACAGAGAAAGGAAAAGAATACAAAGTTACAGCACAGATAACTAAAACTGATCCTTCATTGGCGGTCACAAACCCATTTCTTAAGGTGTCAATAGGTCGAATGGAGCACAAAGGTACATTCGTGATTTCTAGTTTGGCTTTGTATTTATCATACCTCTTGGCAGGTATCGCAGTCTTAACTTGGCTATTTGGGGTTGTCTACCGTTGGTGGGGTCAAAAACATAACAACCAAAGTGGTACAAGATCACCACTTTAATTTGCCGGCTATTTTGACGTTATGCGCATAGGAATAGACATGAATAAGGCTAATGATGACGCGTGGAATATTGCGGAAGGAAAAGATAAGGGCTATAAAGCCCAAATAAGATATAGGCCAAAGCTGGATTTAGAGGCTCTTCAGACTAAATTTCCTAAATTACTAACAGTAGAATGGGAATACGAATCGAATGAGATAAATAATTATCTTCCTCTGCCAGAAGATTTCGATTCTATGCAGAGCTTTGAAACAAAACTTACTGATACCTTAGAAGAAAAAGATGTGGGTGTAATAGCTTTTATTTTTACATCGAATAGCCTAAGAAAGCTTTGTTTTTATGTAAATGATATAGATGTAGTATCTAATACTCTAAACACGGAAATAGAACCTGGCCTGCCTATTCAAGTAGCTGTTGAAGATGATAGAGAATGGCAGGAGTTTAAAAGAATATTGGATCTTGTCAATGAGTAAATGGCGCAGAACAAGGCGGTCCAGAGCGACGCTGCAAGGCTGCGGAAACATCACCCCTTTGGGTTCACCGCGTGATTCAAAGGCCATCGTTAACGCCTTCTTTGTCAGCGAACTGTCAGGGCTCAGCGATAATGCCCACCCCACCGGTTGTCGCGCGAACAGATCAAGCACGATGGCCAGATAAGCCCAACGTCGTCCATTCCAAATATAGGTGATATCGCCTGCCCAGGCTTTATTCGGAATATCCACATCGAACTGCCGATCCAGCCGCTTTGGTATATTGATATGCGGCTGCTCGGCTTTCCTGTAGCGATGCTTAGGTTGTTGGCTGCTCACCAGCCCCAGCGCCTGCATACGGCGCGTCGCACGATAACGGATCAGTGGGTAACCCTGTGCTGTCATTATTCTCGCTATTGTCCTCGCTCCGGCTGAGCCATTGCTCAGTTCGTGGGCAGACTTCACCTGCTCGCGTAACCGTCGTTCTGCTTCTGACTGCTGCTTCGGGCGATCCCGCCATGCCAGGTAGCTGCCGCTGTGTCCACCGAATACGCAACAGAGCTGCTTTACTGAATAGCTCTCTCGATGTAAACGCTGAATTAACGTGAATTGTTCAACGAGTCCGACATCAAGAGAGCGGTAGCCTTTTATAGGATTTCTTTCTCCGTTTCCACCTGCCGCAAGTGCTTTTCAAGCTCTTGGATACGGCATTGATCGGGTGTCATTGCCGATGCTTTGGGAGTTTTCCCTTGTTTATCCAGGCGTAATTGTCGTACCCAGTTCTCCATCGAGGATTTGCTGACGCCCATCGTCTCGCAGGCCTTCCTAATTGAGTATTGCTGGTCAACAACCAGTTGTGCGGCTTTAAGTTTTAATTCAGGACTGATCGTCCCTCTCGATCTTTTCATTTTGTCACCTTTTTGCCTAGGGTGATAATATCACCCATATTCAAGTGGCAAAATAACTATGCCACTACACCCGCAACTCAAATGTAACGTGAAGCAGAAATGAACACCTTGGAACTTGCAAAAAAATATCTCAATATATTCTTTATTACCCATGATTTTGAGTCACTGGATACAATATTTGACCAAGAATTAGATTTCAGTGGGCCATTCTTCGAATCTAAAAATTTGAAAGTATATATGGATTCATTAGTCAATGACCCTCCTGACAATTGTCAATATGAGCTTGTAGAAGAGTACGATAATGGTGAAAGTGCGTGCTTGGTTTATCATTTCACCAAAGCCAAAAAATCAACACTAATGTCACAGTTATTCTGGAGCGATGGTGGAAAAATTATAAAAATCAGGCTTATCTTTGACCCAACAAAAATCACATAATCGGTTAAGTCAATGATTCGCCAGCAAGCTGTCTTCGCTTTGCTTGGTACGTTAAATTTCAAAGGAAGCTTATGCAAGCATTAATAAACTATTTGAAGTTCAATAGGTTTGTCATGCCCTATGCCATGCAGTATTAATATTGGGAGGGAATCGGCTGTGTGCGCTATGGTGCATGGTGGCTTTTAAACAGGATGATTGGGCTTACATTATATCCATCAATTATGCGCCACTTGGACAAGATTGGTTTTTAATAGTTTTGTTCTCCTGTATCTGACTAATATTAGCTACAGTACCAAAAAGCGTAAGCTGTCATGGTGTGGAATGCCATAGTCGAGGCTTTGGCAAGCTAGAGATATGAGCTATTTGCGATTGGGTTTTACTAACTTCGAAACCTGAATCACGGCACTACCCTGGTTGTTTCTATAATAGGCAAAGACCCCCTTGAGGCACGCATCACACAGTGTATCATTGACATAGAAATACAAAGGTCCGTTGTATTTCGCCGTGAATGTTGTTTCGCGACCCACCGCCACCTGTTGGCGTCCGCCAAGATTGGCAATCAGCTTGAACCAGCCTTGGTTGCGGGTCTCCCTCTCACTCCTGTCGCGTTGGGAGAATGAAATGAACTTGTGCAGCCGCCCTGGCTCGCTCACGAATCCGTTGGCAGTCGCTGGAATGCCCCAGTCGCTCCAGCCATCGTCTCCTGTCACCGCTACCTTGTAGGTTACACCTTTTTGGACCCTGATCCCGGTGGCGTACCAGGGATTGCAGGTGTGAAAGTCGTTGAGTGTCAATCCACCCTCGGGAAGCGGGTTGAATGTTATCTTTTCACTCTCACAGGCATCCCTGTTGGGCGGAAGGATGAACATATTGCTTATCCAGAATATAAGCAGCGCCGCGAGAAAGCCAAAGACTGCCGAGGGAAAGATATATTGTCGCACTGAATTCCGCATCCACTGGGGGGCATAGACTGCCCTGATCAAATCGACCATGGATTCGAGGATCGTTTTTGCTGGCGTATGATTCGCCGTTCCACTCGTCAGGTTCCATCCGGATTGTCCCAGATACTGGGTACGTTTGCGTAGATAACAACGAAACAACAGCAGTGCAATGAAGATCGTCGCCAGTGTGGCAAGAAACCACCAGCGGCCACTGAAGGCGTAGAGCCATTTTTCCGGAAATCCACCCAAGTATTCTGATAGGGAGGCCGGAATGCCTTCGAAGACCCCTCTCCATCCTTCCGATAAGGGTAAGGGCATGGCGCCGAATCTGCGCAGGGAAAGAAATGTGCCGATGGTTGCGGTGAGTAGCAGGAAATAGACAACCCTGCGCCACCAGACATCTTTAGCGGCCAGGTTCTGTGCCTTCACCCGCTCGTCCGGCAGGCCGTCTATGGGGTGGGGCTTGCCCGTTGTCACTACCGAGTAGTGCTTACCGAAGACCACAGGGGCGTAGTCTTCGGTCACCTGTTTGATTCGATCGAATACCGACTCGTGCACCAGCACTGGGGTATTCGCCTCCGTGCAGATCTCATCCACCTGCCGGGGTTTGTAGCGGTAGTAGGAGGCCAGGCCCGCCCGTGAGTCATATATCTTTCCGGTGACATTGGCCTGTTCCGATGCTTCGGTGCGAGCGGATTTCAGTAACTTCAGTCCGCAGCTTTGCGCTTTCTCCATCATCCAGTCCAGGGACACGTATGCCATTTCATCCTTGGCATAGCCACCACCCACATTGGAGTGAACGCCGGAGAACCAGACCTGTTCGATTTTTTGTCCAGCGACCCGCAACGACTCATCCCACATCAGAGGATGAAAGGTGTGTCTTTCATCGTCCAGGGAGAGGGCATGATAGTTGCAGCCGGCAATCGGGTAGCGGTCATAGTTGTAGAAGCGGAATTTGAACAACCAGTCCAGGAATTCAGTCAACTCGTCGATGGGAAGGCCTATCGCGTCGACAGTATCCCACACGCCGATGAAACGGATCACCGGTCGGTAGGCCAGGTCGTCTTCTGGAATGCCTTTTGCCGGTTCTTTTTCCTGCGCCTCCACTACCTCGGTGAAGGGTTTGTGGCTCAACTCCCGGTAGGCCCGAACCAGCTGTTCGAGTGTCAGTTTCTCCGCCTGTTTGAGAGCGGGAGAGGCTATCTCCGGTTTATCAAATTTACGGATCTCTTTGCGCCACCGGAGATATCGCTTCATGGCGCCGTCAATGCGCGCTTGTGTCTCATCAGGATCCCCATGGGCTTTGACCACACCGCACACAGTCACCATATAGGCCAAGGCCCTGACGGTGAAAGCGCCACGGCTAAAGCCGAGCAGATAGATATCGTCACCAGGCTGATAGTTGTGGACCAGAAAGTGGTACATTTCGAGAATGTTGGCCTTGAGACCCAAGCCGAACGCCCCACCCAATAGCCGAAACAGTTTGAAGGCCTGGGTGCCGACGCCATCCTGATAGAAAGTCAGCTGATCGAGTGTCGGATCGGTATCGACTGCCTTATAAAAGCGCCAGACATTGGTGCCCCGCGCCTTACTACCGCTGTTACCCGTACCGTCCGAGCATAAAACGAGTTTCCTGGCCATGGGCAGACTCCTTTTCCAACATCAAATTTCCTTAAACTGTGCATACCGTTATTAGCCTGAGGATAGACCAAGTAGATGGATTAACTAGTAGAATGCCGGATAGAGAGAAGCGTCGGAGTGTCAAGCAAGAGGGTGTGCCTGAGCTGTTTCTTGGGCCCGTGTTAACAGGCTAAAAGTCATGACAGAGATCCAAGGCATATTACTCGCAGCCGGTAGCGGTCAACGGTTCGGTCGTCACAAGCTGCTGCATCCACTCCCAAATGGAGAGTTGATGGGCGTAGCTGCGGCGTATCATCTGGTAGCCGCACTGCCCAATACCCTGGCAATCGTACGCCCGGATGATGTTCGATTGGCTGAACGGTTCGAAGCCCTGGGTTTGAGAGTGGTGGAGAACAGTCAGGCGGAGCAGGGCATGGGCAGGAGCCTGGCCATGGGGGTTGGCGCCAGTGCCGATGCCAAGGGTTGGGTGGTGGCGTTGGCGGATATGCCCTGGATCAAACCAGAGACCATAGGCGCGGTGGCCCAGGCCCTGTCCCAAGGGGCAAGGTTGGCCGCACCGGTATATCAAGGGCGCCGCGGTCATCCGGTTGGTTTCGGCCGACAATGGGGGGATCGGTTACAGGCCTTGCAGGGTGATCATGGGGCACGCCATCTGCTGCAGGCCTATCCTGACGAGCTGGTGTTGTTATCCACCGATGATCCCGGGATTCTGCTCGATATCGATCACCAGGATGACTTGAACCCCGGGGGGGAGGCGCCGGGTTAGGAATCCGGCCACCTGTAACGGGCCGGGAAGCGGCCATTGGCCTCGGGAATGAGTCCCTCTGCCGCGAGTTTTCGATACTGTCTCCCGTTGCCCGGATAGTCCGCAATCCGCCGTTGCCCGGTGATCAGCCGATACCAGGGCAGATCGCTGCCCCTGGGCAAGGTGCGCAGCCAGGCCAGTACCTGACGCACATGCACCCCGCACAGCTTGGCCATATCCCCATAGCTGCAGTAGCGACCTGGCGGGATCGAGGCCAGGGTGGTGTAGAAGATCCTGCGCATCTCATCTGTGGCCACTATCGGTAATCCCTGAAAATGATCATGAAATGCATCGGAAATTCTGTTCTTGACGTATGGTTAGAGAACGCACGCTATCAAGCAACAAAAACAGTAGCAAGGAATCCCCCATGAAAAAAACCGCCATCCTCTCCTGGTCCGATCTGCAACCCCTTACCCCCACCTATGCCTTGGCGGCGGGTGTCGACCTGGTGGTTATCCGTTGGCAGGGGGAGGAGCGGGTGTCGGTGCTCTACGGGCGCTGTGCCCATCGGGGCGCGCTCATGGCCGACGGACGTATCGAGGGCGAGGATCTGATCTGCGGGCTGCACGACTGGGACTATCGCTATAAGACCGGTATCAGTGCCTACGATCCCGCGGAGCGTCTGCATCCATTCCAGGCCTGGGTCGAGGCGGGGCAGGTCTGGGTGGATGAGGAAGAGATCCAGGCCTGGGCGGTGGACAATCCCCAGCCCTACGACCGGGAGCAGTACCAGGGCCTGTACAAGGATCTGCATGGGGGCAGTGAGGAGCCCCACTATAAATACATCCAGCATCTGGCCGAGCACGGTCTGTCGAAGGTGGGGCATCACGGCCGGGTCAGCGCCATGGGCGTGCCCCGGGACGAGCTGCCGAAATGGGAGCGGATCCAGCTGCTCACAGCCCAGCTGCATCGGGTGCCCCTGCTTGACGACCACCCGGTCGGTACTGAAGTGGTGATCGGTCCCAATGCCAACAAGCCATTACAATTGGAACGCCCCCTGTTCGTTTCCGATATGAGTTTCGGCGCCCTCTCGGAGGAGGCGAAGCTGGCCCTGGCCAGGGGGGCGGAACTGGCGGGCACCGGGATCTGCTCCGGCGAGGGCGGCATGCTGCCGGATGAACAGGCCGCCAACCGCCGCTATCTCTACGAGCTGGCATCGGCCCGCTTCGGCTATTCCATGCAGAAGGTGCGGCAGTGCCAGGCCTTTCACTTCAAATGCGGTCAGGGGGCCAAGACAGGTACCGGCGGCCACTTGCCGGGGAACAAGGTCAAGGGCCGCATCGCCGAGGTGCGCGGGCTCGACGAGGGCGAGTCGGCCATATCGCCTTCCCGCTTCCCCGACTGGGAACATGTGGATGACTACCGTCGATTCGCCGATGAGGTGCGGGAGGCGACCGATGGCATCCCCATAGGCGTCAAGCTCTCCGCCCAGCATATCGAAAGGGATATGGAGGCCGCCCTGCGGATCGGGGTGGACTACATCATTCTGGACGGGCGGGGCGGTGGCACCGGGGCGGCGCCGCTGATCTTCCGTGACAATATTTCGGTTCCCACCATACCGGCCCTGGCCCGCGCCCGACGCTATCTGGACAAGCGGGGACGCAGTGATGTCTCGCTGGTGATTACCGGTGGCCTCAGGCTGCCGGCGGATTTCATCAAGGCGATGGCCCTGGGCGCCGATGCCATTGCGCTTTCAAACTCGGCACTGCAGGCCATCGGCTGTCTCGGTATGCGCGCCTGTCACACCAACAACTGCCCGGTGGGGATCGCCACCCAGAGAGCGGAGCTGCGCAACCGCCTCAAGATAGAGAAGGGCGCGCAACAACTGAACAACTTCTTTCGCGCCTCCACCGAGCTGATGCAGGTGATGGCCCGGGCCTGCGGTCACGACCATCTCAACGGATTCTGCGTCGATGATCTCACTACCTTCGATCGCGAAATGGCCCATCTCTCGGGGGTCGCCTATGCGGGGATCGCAAGGGACTGAAACATCTCCGGCCTCGCGTGCTTTGCAGATAGCTTTGCCACAGGATGCAAAACGATGTATCGATCACGCCGGCCATTGCCACTAGCGACGGTTATTACGTGACCGCCTATCCGGAACCTGCCGATTGGACGAAACTTGAGCTGAAAAACGGTGCCTATTGGCATAGGGATGGATGGGTCGGATCAACCCTATTGTTTGTTGCTTGTTTATCTTCAACAATTACGTTTACATGGTGCGGACCTGATGGCTTGATACATCAATGGCATAGGTTTGCTCCGGATCTCAAATCGCAGACAAAAAAGCAGCATGAGATGTTGATATGGAAAGCACTATCACAGTAAACAGCAGTCGTGAGCAGATGATCGCGGAGTTTCACCGGGTCCGTCAATTTACCGAGTCCCTCTGTCTGCCACTGCAGCAAGACGACTATCAGATCCAATCCATTGTCCAGACCAGTCCGCCCAAGTGGCATATCGCCCATGTGAGCTGGTTTTTCGAGGCCTTTGTGCTCGATCATTTCAAGACCAACTACAAACCCTTTCATCCCCAATTCGACTACATCTTCAACAGTTATTACTACACCCACGGCATGATGCATCCCCGGCCCAAACGCGGCCTGCTGTCACGTCCCACAGTGGGAGAGGTCTATCAATACCGTGCCCATGTCAATCAACAGATGCGTCAATTGATGGAGAGTGTCGTTGAGGAGGAGTGGGAGGCGCTCGCGTTTCGCATCATCCTCGGGCTCAACCATGAGGAGCAGCATCAGGAGCTGCTGCTGATGGATGTGAAGCACAATTTCTGGAGCAACCCGCTGAAACCCAGCTATCGGGACGACCTGAAATCGATGCCAGCTGGCACCCGGGAGACGCGTTGGGTGGAGCAACCGGGTGGCGTGCATAGCATCGGTCATAGTCTCGAGGGTGGTTTCGCCTATGACAATGAAACGCCTCAACACAAGGTGCTGCTTTCTGACTACCGCATCGCCGACCGGCTGGTGACCAATGGCGAGTACCGGGCCTTTATGGATGACGGCGGTTACAGGGAGCCGGCGCTGTGGCTCTCCGACGGCTGGGCCCTGCTGCAGCGCGAGGGTTGGCAACATCCCCTCTATTGGGAGCAGCGGGATGGGGAGTGGATGCAGTATACCCTGGGCGGTCTTGAGCGGTTGAATTCCCACGAACCTGTCTGCCATCTCAGCCACTATGAAGCGGATGCCTATGCCCGCTGGGCAGGCAAGCGTCTGCCACTGGAGAGCGAGTTGGAGATCGTTTTGGCGCAACAGCCCGTGAACGGCAACTTCGCCGATGCCGATCACCTCCACCCGCTGCCGGCTGGGGAGACGGGACAGTGGTATGGCGATCTCTGGACCTGGACGGCTTCACCCTATGCTGCCTATCCGGGGTTTAAGCCCCTGGCCGGTTCGATGGGGGAATACAACGCCAAATTCATGTCCAACCAGATGGTGTTGAAGGGTGGTTGTTGTGCCACACCCGCCGGCCATACCCGCGCCAGCTACCGTAACTTTTTCTATCCCGATGAACGCTGGGCCTTCACCGGCCTGCGGCTTGCGGAGGATGTGTGATGGAGAATGTCACCTTTCACGACCATAAACCCCAGGCACTGAGTCTCTATAATGCTGTGGTCACGGGTCTTTCCAAGTCGGATAAATCGATTCCGCCGAAATTCTTCTATGATCAACGGGGGTCGGAGCTGTTCGACAGGATATGTGACCAACCGGAATACTATCTGCCCAGTGTGGAGTGCCGTATGTTGTCAGATCTGGCCGATGAGATAGCCAAGCTGACTGGAAAAGGGCGGGCGCTGATCGAACCGGGTGCGGGCAGTGCGAGTAAAGTGCGCCTGTTGCTGGATGCATTGAGGCCGAGTGCCTTTGTGCCCATGGATATCTCCTTTGACTATCTGAAGTCGAGTGCCAGGGCGCTGGCAATGGAGTATCCCTGGTTGCCGATTCATGCCGCCTGTGTCGACTTCACCCACTCCTTACCGATTCCCAAGGAAGTACCCAACGGCCCGCGGCTGCTCTTTTTCCCCGGCTCCAGCCTGGGTAATTTCAATCCCGGCGAGGCAGGTGAATTCTTGCGCCTGGTCCACGATACCGTGGGTGAAGAGGGCATGATGCTGATCGGTGTCGATACCAAAAAGAGCGAGCAGGTACTGCATGCCGCCTACAATGATGCGGCGGGTTTGACTGCGGACTTCAATCTGAACCTGCTGCAACGCATGCAGCAGGAGTTGAATGCCGATATCGATCCCGGTGTATTCGAACATCTTGCCTTCTACAACGGTGAAGAGGGGCGTATCGAAATGCATCTGGTAAGCACGCAACAACAAACGCTCCGCCTCAATGGTCACCGGTTTGAATTCGAAGAAGGTGAGACCTTGCACACCGAAAACTCCTACAAATACTCACCAACGGAGTTTATCAACATGGTTATAGATAATGGATTTAAAGAGGTACGTCATTGGGTCGATGACGATGGATTGTTTGCAATCTATCTGGTGGCTGTTGCTTAACCCGAAAGGAATAAATAACTATGATCAAATTTGTTATGTGCTTAACTCGACACCCAAATATGACCCGCGCTGAATTCAAGGACTATTGGATGAAAAAACATGGTCCATTCTTCATGAGCAATGCGGATGCGATGGGCGCGAAAAGGTATGTGCAATCCCACACGATAGATACCCCGTTGAACGAAGGTTTAAGAACTTCACGAGGCATGTTGCCGGAATATGACGGGGTCGCTGAGGTATGGTTTGAATCAGAAGAGGCACTTATGCAGGGTATGAGTTCTCCTGAAGGTCAGAAATTAGCTGCAGCATTGCTGGAAGATGAGGGGAATTTTGTCGATCACTCAAAGTCTTCAGCATTCATTGTCGAAGAATTCGAATTATAAATGCTAAACAAGTCAATTGAGTTTGCGTCTATCATGCTATTGGATCCAGGGAAGTTATACCTTTATCGAAAGGTTATTCTCATCAGAATTCAAGCCGGTAGTGATGGATATGACTGATACATGTGCGGGGTGGATATGCAACAGGAACTCGAGGCGAATAAACAAAATGCAATTGCGTTTTATCGCACTGCTTACTTGGGTAATCCTGAGAAGGCCGTCGAATTGTATGTAGGGGCTGATTACATTCAGCACAATCCTTCAGTAGGCAATGGCAAGGCTGCGTTCATCGAATACTTCGACCAGATGGCGAAATCCTATCCCAACAAAGAGATCGAGTTTGTTCGGGTGGTTGCAGAGGGCGATTTGGTAGCTCTGCATACCCATCAAATATGGCCAGGGGATGATGAGTATGTGACCATGGATTTCTTTCGCTTCGATGAGACGGGGAAGATAGTCGAACACTGGGATTCAATTCAGCAGATACCGAGTGAATCCAAACATGGTAACAGCATGTACTGAATAACCAATTCTACCGCTCAACGAACCATGAGGCTCTGGTCTATACATCCTAATTATCTCGATGCCAAAGGGTTGGTGGCATTGTGGAGAGAGGCGTTGCTGGCGCAAAAGGTGCTCCAAGGTCAGACAAAGGGTTATACAAACCACCCCCAACTAACCAGGTTCAAGGAAGCCAGTGATCCTCTTGGTGCCATTGCAACTTATCTACGGCATGTTGTCGCTGAAGCGGATAAACGGGGTTACAATTTCGATAAGGGAAAAATAGCCATTAAGGGCACACGAAAACAGCTGTATGTTACCGAAGGTCAAATTAACTACGAGTTCAATCATTTGTCGCTAAAGTTAAAACAACGCGACCCCGCCGCATACGCGAAAATAAGAAAAACATTTGTCATAAAACCTCATCCATTGTTCAAACTCCACAAAGGGAGTGTTGAGGAATGGGAAGTTACATGATGACTTTCGCATATCACATAAAATATATACGTAAAAAAACTTCTGGTTCTAGTGTTGAATGGCGATTTTTTATTCCAACTTGCTCTATTCATTGTGCTTGATAGGTAATTTTACCACTTGCGCTAACTCCATTATGGTCTATAGATGTTAATAATATTGTCATCGTATTGTAGTAATGGGGTCACGCAATCATGCATTCATGGATTATTGGCGCACTGCTTATCCTCTATTCAGGCACGCTGCTGGCAGTCGACGAGCATGTGGCCTGTCAACATCCAAATGCCTATGCAGACTATGATGCGGATACGCTCCACTCAATAGCACGAAGCTGCAAAGTGTCTGAAGTGGCTGACCTCTATTACCATCGGGCAAGCCATATACGTCAACTCGAAAAGTATCTCTTGTTCGAGCATAAGTTGAACAATCTGGGTGACAGCGAGAACATCGCCTATATCGACACCTACAGGATCCATATAGGCCTGGCTGAGGCCTTGTTAAGTAAAGTACTGGCCCCGGATGCGCCACTGGCTTTGAACCGTCTCAATCGAATCTATGAACGCAGTGGTGAGATTGCGGAGCTACGTTTCCGGGGTTACGACTTAATTGCAAACAGGCTTCAACAGTGGCTTAGGGAAAAGTCAAATATCTAGGGCCTGTTAACAGGCCCTAGTACTGTCGAATCCTGTTTGCAGCCTTCCTTGCATGATTGCGGAGTCGGTATCCATCAGCGAAACAGCTGAGAAACCTCTTTAAATTTGGGATTATTGGCGTCTCCCATCCATTCGAACGCAACCGATTCACTGTTGGTGATATGCACCCCACATGAACGCATGCGTTGCAGTGAGTTTTTGCGGTGATATGGGTTTCGCGAGGAGATGGCATCTCCCACCACGAAAACCTGATAACCCCACTGCTGCAGGCCGGAGGCAGTCTGCAGGACACAGATATGCGCTTCAAGACCGACAATGACAATCTGTTTCCGCTCGCCGTTTTCCGCCAATTCCTCTTCGAATCCCGGGGCGGTGCAGCAGGAGAAGGTCAGTTTATCTTTTGCCTTGGTATGTGGAGGGAGGTGTTGGGCAATCTCCGGCAATGTGTTTCCTAGCCCCTTGCCATAGTGTTCGGAGAGTATGATGGGGACCTCCAGTATGCTTGCTGCCTGGCTGAGACTGATGATATTTTTAACCATCTGATCCAGGTCCGTCTTGGGCATAGCCTTGGCGAGTCTTTCCTGGGTATTGATGATCAATAACTGACTGGTTTTAGCATGGGTCAGCGGTAGTGCACACTTGCTAGAAGGCATGGTGATCTCCCTTACAATTGTAGTTCTTCGCTGTGCTGCGAAATTACAACAGGGAGCAGCAACAGGCTGTTTTATTAAAATTCGAACTCCACGGGCGCCGGGGCATTGATCAACGGCGCCAGCTCCGTTTCCAAAATACTCTCTTCTTCAAAGATCTTATCCGCATGCCGGGTGATCAGCATGCACTCCATCACCGGCCTAGTGCCGATGACAACAAACAGTCGTCCACCGATTTTAAGCTGCTGGCGGAAGATTTCAGCCTGCTGGCTGGTGGGTAGGGAACCGGTGACAGCAATGGCGTCGAACGGCCCCTCCTCGAGTGGAGCGGCAAGGGCATCTCCACTTTTCAAAGTGACGTTTCGTATCTCCTGCTGCTCGAGTTTTTGTTCGACTTGTTGACTGAACTCGTCGTGGAGATCGATGCTGACAACCTGTTTCGCCAGGTTTGCCAGACAAGCGGTGAGGTATCCGCTGCCAGTGCCCACCTCGAGCACTTTGTCGGTCGGCCGGATAGCCAGGGCCTGCAGCAATTTGGCTTCGATGCGGGGAAACATCATCTGCTGTCCCTGGCCGATGGGGACCTCGATATCGGCATAGGCCAGATCCCGGTAGGATTCCGGAACGAACTGCTCTCGGGGCAGGGTTTCCATCAATTCGAGTACCCGTGGGTCGAGTACCTCCCATGGGCGGATCTGTTGCTCCACCATGTTGAAACGTGCTTTGTCGAAGCTGCTTGCCATCATGTAAATTTCCTGGTCGTTCATATGGTTTTTGTCCGGCAGAGGATTAAGACTACGTATTTTGTCTCCTCCGGGCAAGATTCTCCTCACGGATTTTACTTATGCAGCATGCTGGATTCCGTCTGTCTTCTGAGGTATTCGACCTGGAGATTAACCTGTCAGGATTAATGGCATGGCATATGGGTGAATTGTAACATCATGAATATACTGCGATTATTGCTCATTATATGAATGAGCATGCAGTTTTGCCTGTCATCATCCCCTGGCCAGTGGCCAACCTGGTCCTATCGAGTATTGATTCGCTGTAGATGAAAACCGGTTATACTGCCAGAATTCGCAGGCTGGGGGTGTTCGTTGCGGGTTGCCGTCGCGGGCTGAGAAAGACCCTTAACTACCTGATCCGGTTAATACCGGCGGAGGGAAGCTGAAACCTTACTGGGCTCATCTTCGCCTTTGCCACAGCGAGGTTTCATGCATGAGTGTTATCCCTGAAGATTTTATCGAGAAGACCGTCACCCTTTCCGAGGCGGTGACCGGCCCCCTCTACAACTCCCGTAAAGTCTATGTCAATGGCAGCCGCCCGGATATCCGCGTGCCCATGCGTGAGATCAGCCAGGAGGCGACTTCCGCCAGTTTTGGTGTGGAGGAGAATCCACCGATCCCGGTCTACGACACATCCGGTCCGTTTACCGATCCGGCGCATAAGATCGACCTGCTGGAGGGTATGCCCGACCTTCGCTCAGGCTGGATCCAGGAGCGTGGCGACTGCGAGCAGCTGGATGGCCCCAGCTCGGAATATGGTCGCACCAGGCAGGAGGATCCGGCGCTTGCTCATCTCCGCTTCGAGCATATTCATGCCCCGCGTCGGGCCAAAGCGGGACACAACGTGACCCAGATGCACTATGCCCGCCGTGGGATCATCACCCCTGAGATGGAGTTCGTGGCGATTCGCGAGAACTGCCGCCTGCAGGAGTTACGCGAGGATCCGCGGTATGCAAAATTGCTGCGTCAGCATCAGGGCCAACCCTTCGGTGCACGCATACCCGAGGAGATCACCCCTGAGTTCGTGCGCTCGGAACTGGCCGCCGGCCGCGCCATCATCCCGGCCAATATCAACCATCCCGAGCTGGAGCCGATGATCATCGGCCGCAACTTCAGGGTCAAGATCAATACCAACATAGGCAATAGCGCCATCACCTCCTCCATCGCGGAAGAGGTGGAAAAGATGGCCTGGTCGGCCCGCTGGGGCGGCGATACCCTGATGGACCTCTCCACCGGGGACAACATCCACGAGACCCGGGAGTGGATCCTGCGCAACTCTCCCATGCCTATCGGCACCGTGCCCATCTACCAGGCCCTGGAGAAGGTCAACGGCAAGGCGGAAGAGCTCACCTGGGAGATCATGCGTGACACCCTGATCGAGCAGGCGGAGCAGGGGGTCGATTACTTCACCATCCATGCCGGGGTGCTGCTGCGCTATGTGCCCCTCACCGCCGAGCGGGTCACCGGTATCGTCTCCCGTGGCGGTTCGATCATGGCCAAGTGGTGTCTGGCCCACCATCGGGAAAGTTTTCTGTATACCCACTTCGAGGAGATCTGCGAGATCATGAAGGCCTACGACGTGGCTTTCTCCCTGGGTGATGGCCTGCGCCCCGGCTGCCTGGCCGACGCCAACGATGCGGCCCAGTTCGGCGAACTGGAGACCCTGGGGGAGCTGACCAGGATCGCCTGGGAGCACGACGTGCAGGTGATGATCGAGGGACCGGGTCATGTGCCGATGCAGATGATCAAGGAGAACATGGACAAGGAGCTGGAGGACTGTTTCGAGGCGCCCTTCTATACCCTCGGTCCCCTGGTCACCGATATCTCACCAGGCTATGACCACTTCAGCTCCGGCATAGGTGCCGCCCAGATCGGCTGGTACGGTACCGCCATGCTCTGCTATGTGACACCCAAGGAGCACCTGGGGCTGCCCAACAAGGAGGATGTGCGGGAAGGGATCATCACCTACAAGATCGCCGCCCATGCTGCAGATCTGGCCAAGGGCTTTCCCGGTGCCCAGCTGCAGGACAACGCCATGTCCAAGGCGCGCTTCGAGTTCCGCTGGAATGATCAGTTCGCCCTCAGCCTCGATCCGGAAAAGGCGATGGGATTTCATGACGAGACACTCCCCCATCAGGCCCACAAGGTGGCCCATTTCTGCTCCATGTGCGGTCCCCACTTCTGCTCCATGAAGATCACCCAGGACGTACGCGACTACGCCCGTGCCCAGGGGATGGCCGAGGAGGAGGCGCTTAGGCAGGGGATGGAGGAGAAGGCGGTGGAGTTCAAACGCCAGGGGGCGGAGATTTACAAGGAATTGTGAATTATGAATTATTGGGTTCGCTTTGCTCACGGTTTGTTGTAGTCCCCCTCTCCCTGGCCCTCTCCCGCAAGGGGAGAGGGGACGTTCTTATCGAGTGCATCGAAAACTTCGTGCCGGGTGGTGGGCACAATCTATCTGTTTACGATCAGCCCTGATCAGTAGATTCCCTCTCCCCTTGCGGGAGAGGAGGATCATAACAGGATGTGAGCAAAGCGAACCCGATCATTCAAAATCCAAAACTCAACATTCAAAATTAAAAAAATGCTCCGCCTGGACCGCTACCTGAGTAATGCTACCACCCTGACCCGTTCCCAGGCCCAGCGGGCGCTGCGAGGTGGACGGGTTACGGTGGATGGCGAAATCGTGAAGCAGGGAGCGAC
>NATW01000180.1 GCA_003094555.1 gamma proteobacterium symbiont of Ctena orbiculata | reverse complement strand
CGTTTGTTTTGAATATCCTGAAAGACAAAATTCGCCTGTTCCTGGGTAATTCCGAGCATCTCCGCCAATTCGTCTGCAGTGGCGCCGATGTTGAGTGCCCACAATGCCTTGTCCATCTCCTGATAGGGAAGCGCGAAATAGAACTCATCCTGTCCCTGGGGCAGACTGTAGGTATCGGTGGTAGGTATTGCATTACAGATTGAATCGGGCAAACCAAGGTGCTTCGCCAGGGCATACACCTGGGTCTTATAGAGATGGGCGATCGGTTTCAGATCGGCGGATCCATCACCGTTTTTCACGAAAAAGCCCTGGTCGTACTCGAGTCGGTTCGGTGTGCCGATCACCGCATAGTTCAGCCGATCCGCATGATAATATTCGATAGTCTTTCGGATCCGTTGTTTGTAGTTGGTGGCGGCGACAATCTGCAGGTACTCCTTGAGATCGAGGCGTTTTTCAAATTGCTGACCCTGAGGATCCTGTACCACCAGGGAGAAGTGATTGACCTGCCCATCCAGACCGCCTTTGATGACGATCTTGTTTTTCCAACCCTCGGCATACTCGGGAAAGGTTTTGACAATCGCCTCGTCCCGGGCCCGGTAGCAACCGATGGCCTCAAGGGTGGCGGCGATATTGTGGGTGGTATGATCGACACCCAGATGCTCGATCAGTTGGCTGCCGCGGGATTGGGTGTCTTGCGCAGAATCGACTTCCGGCAGTTGAATGAAAAAGGCCTTTTTCGGACCAAATGCCTTGACTGCCAGGGCTGCCGACACGGAGCTGTCGATACCGCCGGATACCGCGACAACAACACCACGCCGACGTAGCTTGGTACGCATGATATCCCGCATGGATTCACAGATTTTTTCGACTTCTTTATCACGGTCGAAATTGAGGATTTCAGCTTCGTACCGTTCTGCTAATGCTTGCATTCGTCTTCTCCGGATAGATTCTACTCGGTTGTTATATGTTCGGTCTGCGGCACGCCATATGGATGCGTCTAATCATTTTAATGATCTTATTTCAACAAAAACTTCTTTATCTTGCCTGAAGCCGTTTTTGGTAGTTCCTCTATGAACTCTATGGTTTTGGGGATTTTGTAAATAGCCAGATTGCTCTTACAGTGACGCTGAATCACTCTCTGATTCAGTTCGCTCCCCTGTTTTGGCACAACATAGGCCTTGATGATCTCACCAAGTAACTCGTCGGGACAACCGGTCACCGCCACCTCTTGTACCTCCTCAAGCTCCTGGATGACCTCTTCGATCTCCTTAGGGCTGATGCGGTTGGCGCCGCTCTTGATCATATCGGATGAACGTCCATCGATATAGAGATAGCCCTCGGCATCGGTATGTGCCAGGTCGCCGGTGTATAGCCAGCCATCCTTGAGGACCTCGTCGGTCTTCTGCTTGTCCTTCCAGTAGCCCTGCATGATGTTCTCGCCATGGGCGCAGATTTCACCAGTCACGCCTGGTGCCATTACCTCGCCTGCTTTATTCCGCACCTCAATGGTAGTGTTTGGTATGGCTACGCCTATGGAGCCGCGTTTCTGCTCCAGCATATTCGGAGGCAGGTAGGTCAAGCGGGCGCTGGCCTCGGTCTGGCCATACATGATGAACAGCTCGGTATGGGGCAGGGCGTTGCTCAGTCTATCAGCCAGCGCGGGCGCCATGGCGCCACCGGCCTGGGTGATATAGCGCAGACTCGAGAGGTCATAATCATCGATGTTGACCCTGCTCAGGAGTAACGCGAAGGTTGAGGGCACGCCGGAAAACCCGCTTACTTTCTCCTCTGCCATCTTCTCCATGACCCGATGTGGATAGAGCAGACTGTTCTCCAGTACTATCGAAGAGCCAATTGCAAGGTGGGTATGCAGAATGGAGTTGCCGTAGGAGTAGTAGAAGGGGAGCACATTGAGAATGCTATCCGCGGCTGTCAGGTGAAGATAGGCCAGGATGGATTCGATGTTGGCATTGAGATTGCCATGGCTGAGGGTTACGCCCTTGGGATTGCCGGTGGTACCCGAGGTATAGATGATCGAGGCAAGGTCGGAGTGGCTTAACACAATCTTCCGATCGGTGGGTTCCATGCCGATTATCTGTTGCCAATCCACACTTTTGTTGTCAGTCGCACCGGCATCCTCCCTGCTGACGTCAACTTGCGTGAACTCCCCGCCAGCCTCCAATACAGCATTTCTTTCCGGATGACGTTGGTCCATGAACAGCCACTTGGCATCGGAGTGGGTCATCCAGTTGATGATATCCTTTGCCTTGGCCTGGGTATTGAGTGCAACGGTAACCCCGCCCGCAGACCAGATACCGTAAAAGATAGCGGCATATTCCGCCGAGTTGGCGACGACCATGGCAACCCGGTCACCCTTCTGCAGCCCGGATGACAACAGGAAGTGTGAGACTTTAGCGGCAACCTCAGATAACTCACGGTAAGAGACCCGATGGGTACTATCCGCTATGGCGACAGAGTCGGGATGCTTTGCAACACTCTCTCTGAAACGATTGACCAGGGTAGCCGGCATGGGGGTCACACTATTGCCTTTTTCTTCCAATAAAAGAGACGATGTTGTTAACGGAATCGAGGTTTTCGGGCACCATTTCGGTGTCTTCAACCTTAATACCGAATTCATCTTCCAGAAAATAGATGACCTCCAGGATACCGGTTGAATCCAGTATGCCCTTGTCCAGGAAGGAGTCTGCGCTGTCCAGTGCGGATTGATCCTCCGTGAACAGATAATTCTCTAGGATGTAGTTTCTGATTGTTGCTTCTATTGACATGAAATTTTCCAAAGGTTCTGACAGTTTGATACTGAGATTAATGCTCGCCATTCAGTATGTCGACTGATCGATGGACATGTTTAGTCCAATGAGCACTATTCTAAAGTGGCAAGTTTAAATGAAATAGGTAATTTTTCACTCATATTTCTGATCGGAATCGGCCAAGTTGCTCTGGTGGTGAATAATAGATGCCGATACAAACAGTCTTTGTGCTTAGATTGCCGCTTGCTCAATGAACAGCTCATCCACCAGCATGCTGGATAAAATGCCTACGAAGGCCATATTGTCGGCGAATCCCAGGGCCTTGCCCCGGGCACATTTTTTCAACAGCAGATTGACGGTTTTCGGGTTGTAGTAACCCGCTTTGCGAATCCGCTCCTCACTCAACAGATAGGCGACATATTCCAGGGGGGTCTCCCCATTGAAGAAGGATTGGCTGTCCGGTGCGCGATAGGGTTGTTTGCTGCGCTTTCGGATGCTTTCCGGGATCAGACCCTGCATAGTCTGCTTGAGCATATACTTCTCATTCAATCCCATGATCTTATAGCGGCTGGGCAGGGTTGCCGCGAACTCTATCACCCGATGATCGAGGAAGGGATAGCGCCCTTCGATGGAGTTGGCCATTGCCACCCGGTCTCCCTGAGAGCTGAGGAGATAACCTGACAAGAGTGTATTGGCCTCGATGTACTGATCCCGATTGAGGGGCTTCCAGGCATCGATCTCCGCCGGCAGGATGCGGTTTATCGTATCAAAGCCTATCGGTTGCTTGACCGCCGCTCGCGCCTCATCGGAAAAGAACTGCATGATCCGCTGGGTCGTGGCCCAGCGTGGGATATGGGCAAAATAGGGCTTGTCGAGGTGCTCCATACCCTGTTGAAAGAAGCGTTTTGAAAAGGCACCGCTGGTTGTGGGTGAATGTTTCAGATAGGGGTAGAGGCGCTGCAGTATGAGTGGTCGCCAGGTGGAATCCGGGGCATGGCTCCAGAAGCGTCTCACCTTGGCCTCTTTAAAGATATCGTAGCCGCCAAATACCTCGTCCGCCCCTTCACCGGTCAATACCACCTTATAACCCGCCTCTCGAACCGCACCGGATAACAGCATCAGTGGGGTTGGCGCGGTTCTGACGATGGCGGACTCGGTATGGGAGATGACCCGCGGAAACGCAGCGCCGATGTCGGATCGCTTACACAGCACATGGGTATGGTTGGTACCCAGGTAGTCGACCAGGTCCTTCTGACAACCGCTCTCATCGAACTCTTCATCCTCGAAGCCGATGGAGAATGTCCTGAGCGGGGTGTCGGTAAAGTTCTTGATCAGAGAGGTCAGTACCGAGGAATCCAGGCCGCCGCTGAGATAGGCACCCACCGGCACATCGGATCTGAGTTGCAAGCGCACCGAGTCGATCATCAATGTCTTTAGCTCTTCACTCCAGTCCTCCACGGATTTGTCTTGGTCGATATGCTCGTTGGGGTATGACCAATCCCAATATCTGGAGAGGTGTGTACTGCCGTTTTCGATCACCATCAGATGCCCGGGGGGGACCACCTCCACCGATTCGAAGAGTGAGTTTGGTGGCAGGGTTGTCCAGAAGGTAAAGACCTCCTGCAGGGCGGTCAGATTGATCTGCCGGGAAATGGCTGGGTGGGCGAACAGGGACTTCACTTCTGAAGCAAAGTAGAGCCTGCCTCCGGTTTCGATGGTGAACAGCGGACGAATACCTGTTCTGTCCCTGGCGAGGATCAGTTTCTGCTTGGTACTGTCCCACAGGGCGATGGCGAACTGGCCGTTCAGATGGTCGACGAATCTCTCGGCATACTCTTCATAGAGGTGGACGATGACTTCGGTATCGGAATGGGTGTAGAAGCGATGTCCCTGTTTCTTCAGTTGCTCGGTCAGTTCCACATAGTTGAATATTTCGCCATTGAAGACCACCTGTACAGACTGGTCCTCATTATGGATAGGCTGATCACCCCCAGCCAGGTCGATGATGCTCAGTCGGGCGTGGGCCAGCCCCACTTTGTCGTGACAGTAATACCCATAGCCGTCGGGGCCGCGGTGATGAACGGCGTGTATCATACCCTCCAGTTCGCTTCTGGAAGGAGCAACGCCGTCCCTAAGATTTAAGATGCCTGCTATACCGCACATTGTCTTGTTTGCTTTGTTTGTGTTGTTTTAAAGCATGATCGCTCAATAGTCGACCCGTTTGTCGCTCTCTTGCCAAGCTCTGAACAGGGTGAGACTCCGCTCTCTGAAAAGTTGTTGGGTGATGATGCCTCTTTCACCCATCGGTTTGTTGAGTTCCTTGTGGATAAAATTGTCGTTAAAGCCGATGGCGGCGGCGTCATCGGCCGTGGCAGCATAGACCAGACGATCTATGTGGGCCCAATAGGCGGCGCTGAGGCACATCGGGCAGGGTTCGCATGTGGTATAGAGTACACTGCCTGGTAGATGATAGCTTGCTGCATGGTCGCAGGCATTGCGAATCGCCAATATCTCCGCATGAGCGGTAGGATCGTTGCGCTTTATCACCTGGTTCCAACCGCGACCGATAATCCGTTCCTGCATCACAAGCACTGCACCGAATGGACCGCCATCACCCTGTTCTATACCCCGTTGTGCGAGCTGCAGGGCCTCGTTCATGAAGGTCTCATCCTGTTGATCCATGCTGTGTCTACTCCCAGCGAAAGGTTTTCGAACCTATGATGACAAAGCACAGGGTAAACAGGAAGAGTATGAGCAACTGGGATGCCACGTCCATCAAACCGGCACCCTCGATCATCACCACCCGGGCGGCGTCGATCATGTGGGTCAAGGGCAGGGCCAGTGACAGATTCTGCACAAAAGGATGTGAACCCTCTAGGGAGAACCAGACCCCGGATAGCAGCATCATGGGCCAGCTCATCAGATTCAGCAGACCGTTTGCCGCCTCTTCGCTGGTGATGCGTGCCGCCACCAGCAGACCGACGCTGATCATACTCAGGGCACCCATGATGAGGATCAGAAAGAGTAACCAGTAGGAGCCCACCATGCGGAAATCCACCACCAAATCGGTCCCCACATAGACCAAAACAGTGACTGCCACGATCATTAGCAGACGTGATGCGATCTGCGCCGATATAAACTCGAAAGCGCTGAGCGGGGTTGCCCGTAGCCTTTTCAATACACCATTTTTACGATATCTGACAATGACATAGCCGACTCCAAACAGGGCGCTGAACATGATGTTCATACCCAGGACGCCGGGTATTACCCAATCCACATAGCGTATCTCCGATCCACTCAGCGCCTGGCGCTGCAGTTTGTAGGGTAATAACAACTGTTCAAGCAGGTACCCCTTGGGTGAAGTACTGTTGACCCAATAGCGGTTGTTCTGCACGTCCAGCAATAGATCGATCTGGTGTCTGTCCACCTTGTCGATCATCTTGTTCAGCTCCACCACCGGAATGAAGTCCACATATCGGATTGTCAGGAAATCCTCCAGGGCGCGATTCTCTTCAGCTTCCCCATAAATGCCAACCTTGTAGAGCTCCTCCTGTCCGGTGGTGAATGCAAAGGCGAAACCCATCACGATCAATACCGGCATGATGAGATTCCAGCCGAGTGCGGTACGGTCACGCAGAAACTCCAGGTTGCGTGCTTGCAGGGCGGCTAAGAAACGACGTAAAGACATAGTCAGAGTGGCCCTAAGTGCGCAGGTGATGCCCGGTCAGTTCCAGGAACAGGTCTTCCAGGGTTGGGGATCGTACCTGCAGCTCGTGTAAAGAGACCTGCTGGGCTGTCAGATGGCGCATGGTGCTATCCACATCCTTGGACAGTATCTCCATGTGGCCCTCCTGGGGGTGCAGCGTAGAGGCCTCGTCGGCTTGAAAATCCTTGGGCAGGGCAGAGAGGGGCAGGGTGATCACGGATTTATCGAAATGGTTGGCCAGCAGTGTTTTAGGATTGCCTTGGGCGATGATTACACCATGATCCATGATGATGATCTCGTCACACAGCTCAAATGCCTCTTCCATATAGTGGGTAGTCAGCACCAGGGTTTTGTTTTCGGCCTTGATACGGCGTACCTGATGCCAGAGGTTGCGTCGTGACTGGGGATCGAGACCGGTGGTGGGTTCGTCGAGAAACACTATCTCCGGATCGTTGATCAGCGCGATGGCCAACAGCAGACGCTGTTTCTGACCGCCGGAGAGTTTGCGTGTATCCCGCGTCAGGAACTCCTCCAGGGCGCAGATCTCCACCAACTCTTCAATCGGCCGGATGTTGGTGTAGAACTGCTGAAACATCTTCAGCACCTCGTCCACACGGATATACTCCTGCAGCGCGGTGTGCTGAAACATGATTCCCGCTTCGTCGCGAAAGCGTTTCCCCAGTGGTTCACCCTTATAGCGTATCTGGCCCGACGAGGGTGTCTTGATACCCTCCAGCATCTCCACGGTGGTGGTCTTGCCCGCACCGTTTGGGCCCAGCAGACCGAAGCAGACGCCACGCGGGATGGAAAAGCTGACCCCGTCCACCGCTTTGATACCCGCGTAGTGCTTGCTGAGGTTATCCGCCTCAATCATGATTGGATCGCCCTGGATGGGAGGTCACGATATGAACATGACCTCGATATTCTGAATATCGTCAGCGACACCTTCGATTTCGATGATATTGACCTCGGGTTCCAATCCAACCTTTACGAAGGCCGGGATCTGCGCCAGGGTCGATGGGTCGATGGCGTCGTCCCCATTCATCTGCGACTCGAGTCGTGCCACCAGCACGATATCCACATAATCGATATCCCCCTCGCTGGTATAGTCAAGGTTACGAAAGTTTGCCGGTACCCGTATCAGGGATTCGGAGAAGCCCCAGATCTCGAGTATACGTTGACCGATCTGGGGGCTCAGGGCATCGATCACCCTATCCAGTTCCTGGGCATCCTCAAGCAGTTCGTCATGACTCTCCGCAAGGGCGAGAATCGGCAGGGCGCCGATATTGTGGATCAGGCCTGCCAGCATAGCCTGCTCCTTATCCAGATGGTCAGTATTGGCGGCAAGCACACGGCTGAGCGCAGCGATCTGTACACTCTCTTCCCACACCTGTCTGAATTTGGCATCCAGCAGGTCGCTGGTTGCCTGGAAGATCTGCTGCATGATCAGACTGACGACCAGGCTGCGCACCAGACGCACCCCCAGTCTGGCCACCGCCATCTGCAGATTGTCGATGGTCACCCGGCCCCGATAGAGGGGACTGTTGGCGACCTGCAGAAGGCGTGCCGACAAGGCGGCATCCGAGGCGATGATATCGGCAATCTGGTTGGCCGAACTCTGCTCTCTCTCCACCGCATCCCTGACCTTCAGCGCCACTTCCGGGAGTGTGGGGAGGGTGATGCGGTTGTGGTCGATGGCGTCGTTTAGCTTTTCAAGAAATTCGTTTTCGTCGATCATTTTTTTGCTTGGGTTTCCACTTTATCGTTGTCATCCTTGTTAACGGTCAATCCCGATCATTCTGAATGGCTGGGAACAGTCGTCCTTACTCTTCAGAATAGCTGTAGGGGAGGTTGAGTATCTCCAGCCTGGGGCCGCTCTCACCCAACTTGACCTGGTTCTCCTCGGCACTGGCGATTTCGATAATGGCGAGCAGCTCGTAACCATCGCCACTTGCTTGTGCATCCACGATTTTACCCGCACCCTGTCCCGATGTGCTTCCCTCCGCAAACAGCTCATCGCCCGGTTGTGGCGCGGTATCGCTATCCACATGGGCCAGATACATACGCCGCTTCAGCTTGCCCAGGTATTGCATGCGTGCCACCACCTCCTGGCCGGTGTAGCATCCCTTGGTGAAACTGACCCCGTCGATAAGCTGCATATTTGCCATCTGCGGTACGAAAGACTCGCGGGTTTGAGGATAGAGGGTCGGGATACCCGCGCGAATCTCATACAGTGACCAGAGCTCACTACTTGCCGGTTGGGCCTGTCCTTCAGCGGTCTGCCAGATCTCCTTCAACTGTGGAGCCGGCCCTATGACTTCGAAGCGGGGCATGCTGCCAGGCAGACGTATCAGGATCAGCCCATCCTGCTGTTGCACGCTATTGGCTTGCTCGGGCAGCTCTTCGAAAAAGGGCTGCAGCAGGGCTTCGGCGCAGTTCCCGGTCAGACCGATCCTGACCCAATCATCGCTGGCATTGCTGACAACCACCTTGGAACGCAGTACATACATGGATAGGCGGGGCAGAATCGCGGGGATGGCCTCGGCCGGAGTCTGCAGGTAGTAGCTTTCGCCTTGGCGAAAGCAGCGAAAGCTGGCTATCATGCGGCCCTTGGCGTTACACCAGCCCGCCAGGTTGCTGTGATCCTCGGTGACCTGACGCATGTCGTTGGTCATCTGGCCTTGTAAAAACTGCTCTGCGTCTTCCCCCTCGACCCGGATCAGGCCATAGTGGGAGAGATCATTCAGGGCGCAGTTGATGTCGGCACCGTCAGTGACCGGCTTGCTGCGGGAGGCGAGGAATTCAGACCATTCTCTATTCATGTCAGGGACTGGCTCCTGGGTTTGACATTCAACAGTGCGTATCATACCCGATCCCGCAGGTGACGAAACTCCCTGTGTAATTCCGGAAATGAGCTTTTTTGGTAGGTTACATGAGTAGATTCACGACAGGCGCCCTGGTTCTCTATAAGATTCGACCGGCTCGGATCATCGAGGTGACGGACAAGATCACCATCGAACTGGAAACAGGCAAGAACAAACGGGTCAGGGACAAGGATGTGGTCCTGTTGCATCCAGGGCCCCTGAGCGATCTCAAGGAACTGACCCCGCAAAGCGGTGAGATCGAGGAGAACTGGGAGTTGCTGGAAGGCGCCGAGACCGATATCAAGGAGTTGAGCGAACTGGTGTTCGGTGACTATACCCCCGCCATGGCCTGGGCTGCCTGGGAGTTGGTGTCGGAGGGTATCTATTTCGAGGGCGAACCCTCATCGATCCGCCCGCGTTCCGCGGACCAGGTGGCGTCAGAGATCGCCGAGCGGGCAAAAAAGGCTGCCGAGGCAGAGGCCTGGGATGGCTTTATACAGCGTTTACAATCGGGTTCGATTATCGAGGAGGATCGCAAGACCCTGGGCGAGGTCGAGGCGCTGGCCCTGGAGAAGCGGGAGAACAGCCGTATCCTGCAGGCCCTGGAGATCCAGGAGACCCCGGTCAATGCCCACCGTCTGTTACTCAAGACCGGTTACTGGCCAGCCAACGAAAATCCCTATCCGCGCCGCATGGGTATAGACGAGTCCATACCGGGATGTGCGGTACCACCATTGGAGGAGGAGGCGCGTCTTGATCTGACTCATCTTCCAGCCTACGCCATCGATGATGAAGACAACCAGGATCCGGATGACGCGGTCAGTCTGGATGGGGAGCGTATCTGGGTCCACGTGGCGGATGTGGCCGCCCTGGTTGCCCCGGACAGCGAGATGGATCTGGATGCCCGCGCCCGCGGTGCCAACCTCTATCTGCCGGACCGGGTGATCCCGATGCTGCCGCCCCAGGTGACAGACCAGCTCGGCCTCGGCCTGCAGCAGAAGTCGCCGGCATTGTCGATCGGTTTCGATCTCTCTGCTGCGGGGGATGTGGAAAATGTGGCGATCCACCCGAGTTGGGTCAAGGTCGAGCGTATCAGTTACGCTGCTGCGGATCTGCGTCTGCAGGAGGACCCCCTCTCTTCCCTGTTGGGGAAGAGCCAGTGTTACCGGCAACGGCGCATGCAGGCGGGCGCGGCATCGATACAGCTGCCGGAAGTGAAGTTAAAGGTCAGCGAAGGCCGGGTGGAGATCGAGCCGCTGCCCAGGCTACAGAGCCGGGAGATGATCACCGATCTGATGCTGATGGCCGGGGAGGGCATAGCCATCTACTGCCAGAACCAGGATATACCCATTCCCTTTGCAACCCAGGCACCACCGGATAAACTTGAGCAGCCGCAAGATCTGGCAGGCATGTATGCCTATCGCCGTTTCTTCAAGCCGACCAAGATAAAGACCCAGCCGGAACCCCATGCGGGACTGGGTCTGAGCGTCTATACCCGTTCCACCAGCCCCTTGCGGCGCTACTCCGATCTGCTGGTCCATCAACAATTACGCGCCCATCTCAAGGGCGACGAGGTGCTCGACATCCATCTGATCTCCGAACGTATCGCCCAGTCCGAGATGGGCAGTATGGCGAACCGCAAGACCGAACGGGTGTCAAATGACCACTGGCGTCTGATCTACCTGCGCGACAATCCCGATTGGCAGGGCGAAGCGGTAATCGTTGCCAAGGAGGGAGAACGGGCAACGGTGCTGCTGCCGTCGATTGCCATGGAAGCCAAGCTGCGCATCCGTGGCGATGCAGAGTTGAACGACACTATCAGACTCAAACCGCGGGAGATCGACATCCCCGATCTGAGTTGCTATTTCCGGGTCATCTGACAGGTCGCCAGCCTTTTTCAATGGATAGCTATAAATGCTGTTTTTTAGAAATGAGGTGGATAACGATGCGATGGATAATGATTCTGCTGCTGCTCTCGGCTTGCACTCAATCCTACATGGTCAGCGACAATCTTGCTTACCCCTATAATCTGCCACCGATCGGCAGTAAAGTTGTGTTACTGAAACGGGTGGCGATCGAGCCTGGCACCACGCGCACCTTCCTGCAGCGGGGCAGGTCGACCTCACTTGGCGACTTCGACCGCTACCTTGCCAACTGCAATTTCGAAGTGGATAAACTGAGCGATAGGGTGCAACAGATCGAACCCGATACCTTCGTAGTGAAAAGGGTGCAGCGATTGACCACCGAGGTGGTACGTAATCATGCTGATAAACCAAGATTTTTCGCTGTAGAACTCGATCGTGGCTCACCCATCGTCACCCATGGCTACCATCTCTGGTTAAGCTCGGAGCAGCAGCCGGATGTCATGCGCATCACCTGTCGAGGCGCCTTCGACGACCTATCGCGGGCGGAACCGCCATCCATTGATGAGATCAGGGAGGCGTTGGGGGAGATTGCCGAGTTGGTGTTGGCGACATAGCATACTCTCACTTTGTTAATGAGCGCAGATGAACAGAGTGCTTTGATGCGTTCATCGGAACGCTTCATATTGAGATTGATCTGCTCACCGACAACTTAGCTAATCGATTGGTCTCTTCCGGTTCCAACCAGATCTCGCCTTGATTGGGTACCCTGGTTTTCAGCGCCACGAAGACAGTCTTGAGAGATGTCCTACTGCGAAATTTTGGACCGATCCAAAGTCAATTCGGCATATGATCAAGAAAAATGCAGGTCGTGGTGAGAAGGTTCGGGAACGATTCTCACATACGATAAGACTCCGTCTCGACTGCTATACTGTATGTGCATCTCTAACGCCACCTGGCAAAAAACAAACATCTGGTGACCTTCATGGTAAGGCGGTCCATGTCAAAAAACGAGGGTGGACAGCAAGATAGTGTCAAGAGGTTGATTGCCGAAGAGCAGACCCGGATACTCTTTCAGCAGGCTCCCATATCCAATATAACAGTCTATTCTGTTGCATTACTCTTTTACTTCTTATTGAAGTCGAATATCAACTCCGGAATTTTGGAGATCTGGCTTCTGGCCCTGTTTGCTGCAGCCAGCTTCCGCCTGGTGCTATGGCTGATGCGCAAGCGAAATCCGCAAAAAAGGACCACCGCCCAATGGCAACGCAGCTATCTGATTGGTTGCCTGCTGGTGGGTATCGCCTGGAGCCTGATCGTTCCCTATATCTATCTCGCCAATAGCCTCACAATCGCCATCGGCTTGTGCATGCTGCTATTCGGCATTGTCGCGTCCGCTGTGGTTATCCTGTCGGTATATATCCCGGCTTTTGTGGTCTATGCCTATCCCCAGGTGCTGACGCTCGCTGGTACGCTGTTAGCCTTCGGGGATGCGGGACACAACGCGCTGGCTGGTGCAACCATCGTCTACTTGATAATGACCACGCTGTTTACCCGTAATATCAATCGCAACCTGATGGAAAACATCAGACTGCAGGTAGAGAACAGTCAGCTGATCAATGATCTGGGCGAGGAGGTCAAGAACAGGGAAAGCGTTATCAAGAAGCGCACCCTGGAATTAGAGGATAAAAACTGCGAACTCAGTAAGGAGATCACGGGAAGGGAGCTGGTCGAATCAGCCCTGCGCAAGAGCGAGGAACGCTTTGAACTGGCAATGCGTGGCGCCAACGATGGTGTTTATGACTGGAATCTCCAGAACAACGAAATCTACTACTCGCCCCGTTGGAAGAGCATGCTGGGTTATGAGGACCACGAATTGCCCAATGATTTTTCCACTTGGGAAGAGTTGGTTGATGAAACAGACCGTGCACGCACCTGGGAGATGATTAACGACTACATCAACGGAAAGCGGGATAACTTTCATATCGAGTTCAAGATGCGCCACAAGCACGGTCATTGGGTGGATATCCTCTCCCGTGCCTTTCTGGTCCGCGATACCCGGGGAGAAGCGAACCGTATCGTCGGGACACATGTGGATATTACTGAAAAGAAGCGCCAGGAGGCGCATATCCTCAAGCAGGCCCATTACGATGGCCTGACCGGCCTGCCAAATCGTTTCCTCTCCATGGATCGTTTGGCTCAATTGCTTAAAGAGGCCTCGAGAGATGCATACAAGGTCGCCATACTGTTCCTCGACCTGGACGGTTTCAAACGGGTCAACGATACCTTAGGACACGAAACCGGCGACCGTCTGTTGGTCCAGGCTGCGGATCGTCTGCAGTCGGCGGTGCGTGACGGTGACAGTGTCTGCCGCCTCGGTGGTGACGAATTTGTCGTACTGCTGCGCAACCTGGGAGAACTTACCGATGCCAAGAAGGTGGCGAGTAGCCTGATTTCCCAGTTCCGGCGCCCATTCAAACTGGATGAAAGGGAATTGGTGGTTACCACCAGTATCGGTATTGCAGTCTATCCCAGTGACGGTATTACCCCCACCGAACTGCTGCGGAACGCCGATACCGCCATGTACCACTCAAAGGAGCAGGGCAGAAATACGTTCAACTTTTATACCAGTCAGATGAATCTGAATATTTCCCGCAGTTTGGAAGTGGAGGAGCAGTTGCACGGAGCACAGGAACGGCACGAGTTCTCGGTGGTCTACCAACCTGTGGTGGAGTTGCAGAGCAACCGTATAGTCGCCGCTGAAGCCCTGTTGCGCTGGACTAACCCCGCCCTGGGATCCATATCACCCGACGAGTTTATTCCGATCGCAGAACAGACAGGGGTGATTCTGGGCATTGGAAGATATGTACTGCAGCAGGCGGTATGCAATGCCAAGCGCTGGGGTGAAATGCTCGGTCATGATTTCAAGATCGCCGTCAACCTGTCACCAAGACAGCTGCGTGATGCCACCCTGGTCGATTTCATACATGACCTCCTGGAAAGCTGCGGTTATAAAGCGGATGCCCTGGTATTGGAGATCACAGAAGGTGTATTGATGAGCGGGCAGCAGGAGGTCGAACAAGCGCTGGCTCATATGCATGAAGCCGGTATAGGCCTGGGCATGGACGATTTCGGTACCGGTTACTCATCCCTCAGTTATTTACGTAAATACCCATTCGACGTGTTGAAAGTGGATCGAAGTTTCATCAACGACCTGAACATCGACCCGGCGGATTATGAACTGGTCAATGCCTCCATACTGATGGCCCATGGCATAGGGCTTGAAGTCGTGGCGGAGGGTGTGGAAACCGAGGATCAACTCAATCGATTGCGGGATTTGAGATGCGAGTACGCCCAAGGATATCTGTTCAGTCGGCCAATCAACGCAGATGATTTCACCCAATTGCTGAAGAGTAGCTCAATTATAAAAACTCTCGTTCTATAGTCTGTTTGTATAACTGTTTTTAAATAGTATTCACATCCCAAGTAGTGAACACCTACCCATAATCAAGGATGACGCCTTGTATCAACTTGCCTAATACTAATATCCTCTCAGCATCGTTTGGGTAGGTTAGGTTCGGTGTCATGCGCATGTTTCAGATCCTCAAGTCCATCCAGCTCCTGTTATTTTGCTGTTATCTCTCAGCCTGTGGGTCGGGAAGCGATAATGACAATTCATCGAATCAGAGCAATCCCGATAGCGAAGCGCCGACAGCCGTTTCGAATGTGATCGACACTACCACCTATCAGTCCGTAACCCTGACTTGGAACGCCGCCAGTGACAATGTGGGCATAGACCACTATCAGATTATGCGCGATGGTGATGCCATCGGCACTACGCAAGCGACTTCATTTACTGATCGCACGGTGAACGAAAACAGCGACTATACATATTCAGTGATTGCGTACGATGCCGCGGGCAACAGCTCAACATCTGCCTCTATCAGGGTTTCCGTTCCGGCTAACTCTAATGGTGGAACGGATACCGAGGCGCCTAGCGCGGTTACGAACCTGGATGTATCCAGTACCTACCAGGCTGTGACCTTAAGCTGGAGTGCTGCCACCGGCAATGTGGAAGGGGTCAACGCCGGAACCGGGTCCTGGGGTGCACGCATACCGTCAGATCTTATGCAGGGGTTGTCGGCAACCACTCCGCCAACCGACTCTGACAATGACGGTATGCCGGACGATTGGGAAAACAGTCATGGCCTGTCCAACACCACCGATGACCATAATAGCGTCATGTCTTCCGGTTATACCGCGATTGAAGTGTACATCAACGAACTGGCCGATCAGTCACTGAGTAACGGTGCTGCGGCCACGAATGACCTGACTACTTTAGACGCCAATATCAGCCCGGTAACATCAGGAAACTGGTACCGTCCCGGGGTCGAAACGACATGGACCTGGCAGTTGCAGGGTACACTCAATACCGGCTATCCGGTGAACCTCACCGATATTGATTAGTTCGACACTTCGGCCGCCGATAACGCCAGCCTGCAGGCCAATGGACAGCGGGTGCTGTGCTACTTTTCCGCGGGAAGTTTCGAGGATTGGCGTGACGACGCGGCTGATTGTCAGACGACGGATCTGGGCAATACCTTGAGCGGCTATGCCGATGAGTGCTGGCTGGATATTCGATCCGCAGCTGTGTTTTCGGTTATATTGGCCAGACTCGATCTTGCGCTCAGCCTCCTGCAGCCCTTCATAACCGCCGGCAAGCCGGTACTCAATGCCGAATATCTGACGTCGTATCAAAATAATCCGAACTCGGTTTGCATCGATGCTCAACAGGCCAACATACGAACCCTGGTCTTGTGCGTAGATCTGGATGATTCGTTCTATTACAACTGCGATACGGATTATCCCTAAGCGGTATGTGTATTTATGTGAACGTAGCTGCTATTCAGAATCTATCTGCATCGTAATAAAGTTCCAATATCTAATGGTCGCAAGTGATTCGATTGTCTTCTGCGTTTCGTTCTCAGCGGTAAAAATACCCAATATCCAGTGGCAAAATTAACTATAACAATGCACCGTACAGAGATGAAATATATGTGCATTAGTCTACAATTTTATTAACATACAGCACTCAAACCCTACGCGTTGCAGATGCATTCAGGTGTGCTACACAAGTTATCAATGGGTAGCTGGAGAAGAATAAAGTCACTGTCAGAGGAGAGTCAGACATGTTTTGTCCGGAGTGTGGAACTGAAAATCCAGAAGGTGCGAGGTTCTGCGGAAACTGCAGGCATCAGCTCTCAGGTCAAACCGGCCCTACAGAGAATAGTCCTGGTGGTTCTGTGGTTGAAATCGGCAGTGAGCCTAAGGCTGTCTCAGATGGGTTGAAGTATGGAATACTGGCCGGTTCACTGATCATACCCTTTATTGGCATGATCATGGGTAT
>NATW01000179.1 GCA_003094555.1 gamma proteobacterium symbiont of Ctena orbiculata | reverse complement strand
TCAATTAACAACATGATCGTATAGCAGAAAGTCACTGATATACAGTCTTACATATCTGATTCAGTTTATAGTATCAGTATCTGCTTTGGGACACATGACGATATAGTTTATTCGTGTTTCACACACTGCCAGAAAGCCATAGAGAGTGCGTTATCAAGTCTCTTTAGCTGCAGCGGAGTCGTTTGAAAGTTGTCAAAGGGACTTCAGTTCGACGCGGGAGAGTCCAGGCGCACTCCCCCGACAGGCCAAATAGGAGTGGCAACGATCAATAAATGCAGTGGTGCTTTTCGGCATAGGCACCCTGGCCCGGGCGATATGGGTAATAAGATCTGCTCCGTCCTTGATCAGGCGATGTCCCTCATCGGCTTCCCAACAGGCCAGGCAAGATTCATTGTGTTTCTCCACCGGTCCGATTTGGGTGAGTTTTTCACCGGCAACCGCAAACTTGGGCCAGACATCGAATATCACCGGATCGGTACGCAGGATTTCACACTTGAGCTTGGCCGCACCTGCAAATTGTCGCATTGCCTCTGCGACACCCTTGAAGAAGTGACTATCCTGAAATGCCTCGATTATCGCTTCGGAGATAATATCGATATCGTGCATGGTTTGTGCGATCTTTATGTATCGACTCTCATAAAACGACTCTATCGGAACAGTAAATGCGCGAAAGGGCTCTCCCCAGAGTTCATCGATGCCCTCCTCTCCGCTGCGATGCTTCACCAGGCCACCAAGTTCAAGGGCCTCCAGCAGATATTGACCACATTCATGCAGCATCTCCCTGCCTTTGCCGCTCTTTATATTCGCATCCTCCAATTTTACCAATTCTCTGAATATGTCAGTACCTCGATTGAACAGGGCACCGGCCAGCATGGCGCCCTTGACCCGTTTCAGATCCGGGTCACTCTCCTCATTGTACGCCTTCCTGGCCTCGCCCAGTCTGTCCCCCGGCATGTTGATCCCATGTTCGACATGATTGAAGAGTCGACGGGTAAGGGCCTCGATCAGATATTTTTTCGTCTCCAGACTATCTTCCATTGGCACGTAGTGCTTTATCCAGTATCCGTCATAGAAGATACAGGTCTTGCCATCGATATCCTCGATCGTGCCATTGGGTATATTGTCTGCACTACGCATCACTACTTCCTAACATCTGCCGAACGGGAAATTGGACATTATTTGAATAAATTTGTCACATAGATTGTGACTGTTGGGCGATAAATATTTTCCTAGCAGTTATTTCAAAAAAGTCCAACTTTTTCCTATTTGGACAATATCTGTCCATTTCGGCCCATTCACCCACATGGTTGCAATAAAAATTCACAATCTCAAAGATTTACCATCCATGGCAGAGAGGGATCAGATAATTTCCAGCTGCCGTACCAGTGACGCCAGCTGTTCGTCCTCCTCCAAGGCGCCCTCCCAGAATGTGTAGACGATCTGCTGCTCGCCTTCACCCACTACCAGCTTGGCCTGAAACGCCTGCCCATCCCCCGGCTTCGGATGCTCAGTGAGTGAACTCAGGGATCCGAGCGCATGCCGAAGCGCCAACTCCTGATCTGCCGTAAGTGTTCCCGTTCGCGGCTTTTGTGTCGTATAAGTACCTGTATGTACCGTATAATTTCCATTTTCGTCAATTTCTATATGAAATGAATACTCTTCTTCACCGGTAACCTGGTAATTAATGGGAATCATACTTAGCTCCTGAAGCTGGCCTGTCATCTATGATAAATTTTGCGCCTTAGCGCCAGATATTGAAAGCTCTGGAAACAACTTTGAGGAATCCCACCCCAGGGTTGGCAATCTTAAGCCAATCGTCCAGTCTGGGGTGATTGGGAGTCACATCAACCCGTGTGGAGAGAGATCATGTCAGATCATTCCGTTGCAATCGTGACCGGCGCCAACCGTGGGCTCGGTTTGGAAACCAGCCGGCAGTTAGCCGGGCTTGGTTACCATGTGCTACTGACCAGTCGTAATGAGGTGGACGGGCAGGCCGCGCAGCAGTTGCTGCTAAACGAAGGCCTGGATGTCTCTTACCACCCCCTGGATGTGCGCGGCGAGGCCTCCATCCAGGCTCTGGTACAACACTTCCGGCAACATCACGCACGCCTGCAGGTGCTGGTGAATAATGCCGGCATCTTTCCCGACCCTGCCCCGTGGGAATCGGAGAGCACCATCTTCGACTGTGACATTGAGACCATTCTCGAGGGCTTTGAGACGAATACCCTTGGTCCGTTGCGGCTTTGCCAGGCACTTATCCCGTTGATGGAGGGTAGGGGTTGCGTGGTCAATGTCTCATCGGGCATGGGCCAGCTCAGTGAGATGGACGGCTGCTGCCCATCCTACCGTCTATCCAAGACCGCCCTGAATGCGGTGACCAGGATCTTCTCCCAAGAGCTGAAACAGACCCGGATAAAGATCAATTCCGTCTGCCCCGGCTGGGTACGCACGGATATGGGAGGTAAGGAAGCGGACCTGCCCGTAACAGAAGGTG
The DNA here is from genome assembly GCA_003094555.1 of gamma proteobacterium symbiont of Ctena orbiculata. Lineage (GTDB taxonomy): Bacteria > Pseudomonadota > Gammaproteobacteria > Chromatiales > Chromatiaceae > Thiodiazotropha. The sequence continues at coordinate 439 of NATW01000179.1, read as the reverse complement.
CAAAGGGTATAGTCTGGGCGGCCACCCTGACGGAGGATGGACCGAGTGGCGGTTTTTTCCGCTTTGGGGAGGCCATAGATTGGTAGTCATGGCGATGGATGATTCAGTTGAGTTGTGATTCCAGCTCGTCTATGCGTGCCTTGAGATCGTCTATCTCACTACCCATCTCTTTCACCAGCGATTCCAGCTGCTCCATGCGTGAGGGCTGGCCTGATGCCAGACCCGCTTCCGTGATCTCCGGCTGGTCTAGCTCAATCTGTTGTTCCACATCGCCACAAAACAGATGTGCATAGCGGGATTCCCGTCGTCCCGGTTCACGCGCCAGACGCACCATAAAGGGTCCGTCCTCCCGTTGCATCAATCCGTGCAGGACCGATTCCACCTCATGCACATCGGAGAATTGGCACAATCGATTTGTCCGGCTGCGCAGCTCCCCCGG
>NATW01000178.1 GCA_003094555.1 gamma proteobacterium symbiont of Ctena orbiculata | reverse complement strand
GGCCAAGAAAGTCGCAGAACAGCGTGGTGCCGCGATCTTCGAACCAGGCCAGCACCTGTGGGTAGTAGCACTTCAGAACGCTGGTTAGGCGGCTAATCAGACGGACCTTGTCACCGACCAGGTGCCTCCGGTGTTCAACCAACAGCTCCAGAGCCTGGATGGTCGGACTTGACGGGGCCAGTGGTTTCAGCCGGTCGCGATGCTTGATCAACAGTTCCAACTGTAATCTCGCATCACTCGGATCATCCTTGGCCCCGCTGGTGGCAAAGGCTTCGCGGTATCGTGCCAGCGTTAACGGATTGACCGGGAACAGCACCAGAAAATCGTACTCCCGCAAGGCGTAAACCAAAGGGCCTTTGTCCAGCTCAAGGCAAATTGCTACCGGCTTTCCGCGGAATCGTTGATAGAGTAAACCCGCCCAGCTGGCAATCGCCTCCGGAGTGTGCTCCAGAATACCTGATTCAACCTCTTCGCTGCCGGCCACTAGCAAACATACGTCGTGCTTTAGATCGGCCCAGTCGATCCCCACAAAGGCCGCATAATCTTTGGTAACTGCTTGCTTCATCTCTCACCTCTCGTTGCCGTGATATCGTCACAGGCAGGGACATGCGAGCTCGAGTTCTGCGAAGCCATTATAGGGAGCCGGTCTTGCGGCAGCCCCTGAGTATTCGTTAACGAACTCAAGCGCACCCGCGGATTCGGTAATGTGGAATTAAGCATCAAATGCTTCGGCGTCTTAATCCGTAATCTGCGGGTGCATGTTCCTGCCCAAGAAGCAGTATCACTCAAAACAGGAACGGGCGGACTATAACGGCGTATTCGCGCCCAACAGCAAACACCGAGTAGATGTGACGCCTGCCAAACGTGGCAAAGGTTCCAAGCATCATGAGAGTGATGGTAAGACTCCACAACAGCGCCACCGGGCCATGAGATGGGCGCAACGCCTGAAGCGTGTGTTCAATATACCCCAGGGCACCCTCTCTTGATGCTCCGCATCAATTCACCTTGTTGCTGTTGTTTATTCCCTTTGGTATTTCAATTGAAATAGCTAGTATGACAGATGGAAATTAATATGCCTGTTCCGCTGCAGTCAAGGTCGAGCCTGTTGATAACGTCATGGTTTCGAGTGAGGATTGCATAATGCAGCTGCAATATGGATGGGCACAGCGAAGCGTGTTAGAGGAGAGAGGCTAGGATTACCGTTAAGATTATTATAAAAAGTATTTATAGAGAGAAAGGGTTAAAAAATAGCGGTACCAAGCGTGTACCGCTCTGTAATGGATCTATTATGTCGACGTCACACTTTTATGCGGGTGATGCGTCCCATCGACGGAATCCAATGCCGCCTCGGTACCGTCTTCCACGCCGTGAGTCAATGATTCCGGAAATGGAATGAACCTGGCAATCATCGTAGCACCGAATACCACACCAAAGGCAGCGTAGTAACCGACACCATAGATTCCCTTCGAGAGGTATGTGCCAGCAACTTTAACCGTGTCGTCCACATTCTCGAGAACTCCTGTATAGAAGCTCTGCTTTGCCCTCTCGTAGCTGTGCTCTTCCTGAATTTTGCTTCCATCAGCTTTCCACACACGCAAGTGCCCACCATGCTTAGTGAAGTATTCGCGGCAGAATTTTATGGCATCTCTCTTTGTCTCGAACGTTTTTATTGGGCTATCGCTGCCTTCTTTGAGGAATTGCCATTGATGGTCATTTTTACGAATATCGTAATTCAACATTTTACTCACCTCCTTTTTCACATGATCAAATTTTAACAAGCGCCAATCTCTTTTCGCGAAAGCGACAAGTCTTGGAAAATCAACGCTCTTCACTTCATCAAAAAGGCAAGCGCAAAGTGTCAGTCTGGAATGATATGCCTTGTCTCTTTCCAGGCTGTAGAAGACGAACCCATGAATGGTCCAAGTTCTCTGCCAAACAGCAGCATCCCTATAATAATTATAGAATATATGCTGAATAAGCGCCCCATCCACGCACTTACCCAAGCGACAATAGCCCTGGCAAACCACGAGTGGGCTGTGCCTCTATGACGATGTTGACCAGGTGTTCCAGCTCTATCCCTCAGGAAATGGGGTATCGCCATGGTCCTACCGGAACAGGCGGAACTGTCAGCGGTTTCGACTGGTCTCCCATGATCTAAAATTATTGATAGACAAAGCGTGTTTCAGAGCCAGCAAGGTGTATATTACAGCCATCCACTACCGGGTCGCTGGTCGCGTACGTATCAGCCTCACAGGCCTCTACCGCTCACCCTCGACAAAGCGTCGCTTGGAAGAATCGATATGCTCTCTCGAGCCGGTCAGCCAGGTACGGGCGAGTCTGCTTACTGGCACCGCTTTGATTCTCTACGACAAGACCATGCCGACGAAGCAGTTTCTATCGCAGCTCGAAACTGCTCTTATGCACAGTTTTGAGGACTTTTCAGGCAATATCGACCAGGTTGCTAAAGAGAAACCGGCTCCCAGGTCCTCCTCCTCACACCCTGGTCGAGGACTCATCAGGAAGAGAGACCAAAAGATTGAGGCGTGGCATACGCACACAAGCAGCGCCATCCTTGACATGTTGCAGTCCGATTCCGCCCAGGGACTGAGTCGCAATGAGGCGAACCAGCGTATGATCCACTATGGACCGAACGCATTGGTCGGTACCTCATCCCGCTCAGGCCTGGAGATTTTTCTGGGTCAATTCAAGAGTCTACCCGTAGCCATGCTGGGCGTTTCTGCGGCTATTGCGGTAGCCACTGGCGGGCTCGCCGATGCGGGCGTCATCCTTGGTGTGGTGCTACTCAATGCCACCATCGGTTATCTAACCGAGGCTCAAGCGGAAAAGACCATCGCCGACCTGGGGCGCATGGGCCCGAGCTATGCCCAGATCCTGCGTGGTGGTAAGCGCTACAGCCTGTCTGTCGAGGAGATAGTGCCAGGCGATATCATCCACCTCTCACCAGGCAGCCAGGTGGCCGCTGACGCGCGCCTGCTGAGCGATCATCGGCTGACCGTGGATGAATCGGCGTTGACCGGAGAGAGCATGCCGGTGAGAAAGCGATCAGGAGCTTCTCTTTCAAAGGAGGCCATGCTCGGCGATCGTGTCAATATGGTCTATATGGGCACCTTGGCAACAGGCGGCGATGGCGTGGGTGTGGTGGTGAACACCGGCAATGCCACTGAGTTGGGGCAAATACAGGCCCTGGTCGATTCCACACGGCCACCTCAAACGCCGATGGAAACCCAGCTCGATACCCTGAGTACGCAGCTAGGTATCCTCAGTGCCGTTACCTGCGCCGGCGTGTTTGCCCTGGGCGTGATACGCCATCAACCCTGGCTGCTGATGTTGAACTCAGCCATGTCCTTGGCGGTGGCCGCTGTTCCCGAAGGTCTCCCGGCCGTTGCAACCACCACCTTGGCATTGGGTATTCATAAATTGAAATATCATAAGGTAGCGGTGCGGAAACTCGACGCGGTGGAGTCCCTGGGTTCTCTCCAGGCGCTCTGTCTCGACAAGACCGGTACCCTCACCACCAACCATATGACCGTGGTCGCCGCTCACTGCGATGGATGTGATTTCGAGGTCAAGGAGGGCCGCCTCTATGATCAGCAGGAGATCATCCCCGCGAGGGAGGCCGTCACCCTCATGCGTCTGGCGGAGATCCTCACCCTTTGCAATGAGGTAGAACTGAATGGAGAGGATTCGGATACCCCCCTGTATGGTTCACCGACAGAGGTCGCCCTGGTGGAGTTCGCCCTCGCCAATGGCATCGATTTCAATCATCTGCGCCGTCAATACTTTCGGGTACTTTCCAAGGAGCGCTCCGAAGGACGTCCCTGGATGATGTCTAAGCACCGTACAGGCAGTGGTGACTATCTGATTGCCGTCAAAGGCAGTCCAACGGAGCTTCTTTCACGTTCAGACTTCTGGCTCGACCAGGGCCATGTGGAGAGACTGGATGACTTGCATAGAGAGGCCATCCTCAAAGCCAATGAGCGCATGGCGGCACAGGCGTTGCGTGTCCTCGGCGTCGCTTATCGCATGGCCGGCTCGACCACGGATAATCAGACCAGGGAGTTGATATGGGTCGGTCTAGTAGGTATGCAGGACCCCCTGCGCCAGGGCATGCCGGAACTCATGGAGCGCTTCCACCGTGCCGGTATCAAGACTGCCATGATTACCGGCGATCAGAGCACGACCGCCTATGCCATAGCACGACAGCTGAAGCTGAATGAAAACGGTGCCATTGAAATCCTCGATTCGGCACACCTCGACCAGGTCGAACCGGAACTGCTGGCCGGGCTGGTGAAACGGGTTGACGTCTTTTCCCGCGTCAGTCCGGCACATAAGCTTAGAATCGTTCAAGCCCTTCAGCAGTCCGGTTGCACCGTAGCCATGACGGGGGACGGCATCAATGACGGTCCCGCACTGAAATCCGCTGACATCGGTATCGCCATGGGATCGGGTGGCACCGATGTGGCGCGCTCGGTGTCGGACATGGTCATTGAGGATGACAACCTGCATACCATGGCCGAGGCAATACGCCAGGGACGCGGCATCTATGCCGATATCCGCAAATCGGTTCACTACCTGCTGTCGACCAATTTCAGTGAAATCGAGGTCATGTTCAGCGGGGTTGCCGTGGGTCTGGGACAGGTATTGAATCCCATGCAGTTGTTGTGGATCAATCTGGTAACGGACGTATTCCCGGCCCTGGCCCTATCCCTGGAACCACCTGAAGAAGAGGTGATGAGCCAAGCACCACGTCCGGTCAACGAGCCGATTATCACCCGGCAAAAGTTGAAAAACATGGCACTCGAGTCCGCCGCCATCACCGGCGGAGCACTCTCAAGCTACATGATCGGTAGGGCCAGGGGTGGTCCGCAACTCGCGAGTACCCTCGCATTCCACAGCCTGACCCTGGCGCAATTGATGCATGCAACAGCTTGTCGCTCCGATCGCTATGGCCTGTTCAATCCTCCTGTGGACCGGGCACCCAACCACTGGCTGGAACTGGCCCTGGGTCTGACGGTCCTGCTCCATCTGACCACCCTGCTGGTGCCTGGCGTACGCCATCTGCTCGGTACCGCGCCCATCCGTCCCTTGGACATTGGCGTTCTTCTGGCCGGTGCTGCCGGGCCGCTGGTGATCAATGAGAGCCTCAAGGCGTTACGCGACCACACCCCTGTGCGCGAGGAGAATCCATCATGAAACCGGACTACATCTTTACCTCCGTATCCGTCACCTCGGGTCACCCGGACAAGCTGTGTGACAGCATCAGTGACGCCATTCTCGATGCCTATCTGATGCAAGACCCTGCTGCTCGTGTGGCGGCTGAATGCGCCTTGGCCAGCGGTGTACTATTCCTCTCAACCCGGGTGCACTCTGATGCCGGTATCGATCAGGCGGAGATCGCCCGTCAGGTGGTCGAATCCGCCGGTTATACCCAGGGCGACTTCAACGCCGAGAAGTGCTCTGTGATGATCAATCACGGTGAACTGCAGCGCTACGCCTTTCCCCGCATGATCTTCGACGCAGAGGGGGAGGTGGATATCGACAGCGTCCCGGCCAGCCATTCGATCACCCTGTTCGGATACGCCTGCAGGCAGAGTGCCAGTCTGATGCCGCTGCCGGCAGTCATTGCCCACCGCCTGGCTCGCCGTCTGGAGACTTTCCTCGCGAGGGAAGACCACCAGCGACTTTCGACCGATGGCCAGGTACATGTCTCGGTGGCCTATACCAGGCGTAAGCCGATCGGTATTCATAGCGTGAACATCCTCATATCGCAGCAGGCGCACCAAGAGGCAGAGACCAGGCAACTGCACCAGGAGCTGATCGAATCAGTGGTGCAACCGGTACTCGCTGATCCGGCCCTTTGCGGGTCACTTGAGCCCTCGATCGTGATCAATCCGGCGGGTGCGTTCAATGGGAGGGGTCCTATCTTTCACTCAGGCCTGACCGGCCGCAAGACGGGGATCGACACTTATGGAGAGTATGCGCGGAACTGCAGTGCGGCACTCAGCGGCAAGGATCCCTTGCGTATCGACCGCGTCGGTGTCTACGCCGCACGCCAGGCCGCCAAGCATGTGGTGGCGGCCGGACTGGCAGAGGAGTGCGAAGTACTGCTCAGCTACACGGCTGGCCAGTCGCAACCGGTCAGTGTGAGGACCCATACCTATGGTACGGGTCTTCTGCCGGACGAGGAGATCACCCGGCTGATCTCAGATGCCTTCGACTTTAGGCCCGGCGCACTGGCTGCTGTCTACCAGCTACAGCAACTGCCTCGTAAACGTAACGGATTCTACCGTCAACTTGCGGTCTATGGTCACTTGGGGAGAGAGGACCTGGAGACACCTTGGGAGCGATTGGATCGGCTCGACGCCTTTCGGCAACACTAGCGGGTCAACGCCGAGTCTCCTTAGCCATATCGCGAATCATCTCATAGGCATACCAGAAGAGACTGGTTGCCGGTGCGGCCAACTGTCCCCGCAGCAGTTGTACCAGGCCCAGCAGCAGTAACATGGAAAACACCAGTGTGCGGCTGTCAGCTCGGCCAGCACTGCTATCACTGATGGCGCTATCCAGATCCTGCATCAGTTCCACGAAAGGGGAGAGGCTGTATTCAGATACCTTCTGCGGCGCCTCTTCCAGGCTGACGCCTGCGGCCTGCAGGTCGGGCAGTAGCTCCTTCCAGGGCTTGAGCGGGTGTTCAACAACCAGACTACCGGTGCGGTTTCGCCGTGACAATCCCGCTATACCCTCTATCTCGCCAAGCCTCTCTGTCAGGGTCGCGACCTCCTCCTCGTCCTGCAGGGGCAAAAGGGCTCTCAGCCTGGTGCGACCCTCGATCTGATGCGCGATGTAATAGGCAAGCGACATCTGTTGATCCACACCCCGTAAGGGGTCAGCCTCCCTCAGCTTTCTGGGAATCCTGAATCGGTTCTGTATTCGCGTCCCCCGATGAGATTTCATCCGCAGGGGTCTTGTCAGCGGTAGCGGCCGCTTGCTCCGATTGGAAGGCGGCTTCCCGCTCGGCGCGCAGCTCCTCCTGCGTCTCCGCCACCAGGTCCTCGAACTCCTCACTCAGTTCGGCAATACCCTCGCGACCCTTTTCATAGGCCAGCAAACTGGCCTTGAGGGCCGTGCGGGCGACCGGCTTGATTACAGGCCACATGGCAGCAATTACCGCAGGCACCACCAGGGCGACGCCGGCACCCAGGGCTACCCCTTTAGCCATTTCGTTTTTTACTAGTTGATCGAAGATCGCCATATTATTATCCTCGCACCGTCATCTCATAGTTTAAGCCTTGAATGCTTTCCCTGCTGGCTTAAACTTTGATTAGAGGCAACCGAAATGCACATCTTGTTCAGAATCTTTGCTGCCAGTGGACTGTTTGCCATCGGCTACTATCTGGGTAAGGAGATTGGCAGGATGGAGTCGGCACGCAAGGCCCTCGATGAGTCAGATATCCAGTCTCGCAGACTTTACCCCTCCAGTAACCAGGCCCCCCCTGTTGCAGGAGACCCTGAGCATGCAGCAGACACCTGAAATCGGCATTGAACTACTACCTCGAACACTGGAGGCAGGTGACCTGGAGGCATTGCATGCCGCCCATGAACAGCTTGAGCATCCCAGCCTGGCGGCACGTCTCTCCAGTGTCATCGGCACACCCATTGAGGTAGCTCTCACTCTACTGCCTCAGCACTGGTACCAGGCGTTGCACGGAGTCGTTGAACGGACCATCGAGAAGTCACTCTCAGCTGCGCTGACTTCACTTCGAAACAAGCACGCATCGAACGCCCATGACGCCTATTACAAACTCCTGGTTGGATCCGCAGGGGCTGCGGGCGGTTTTTTCGGACTCCCAGGCCTTTTGCTCGAACTGCCGGTGACAACCACGCTGATGTTGCGTTCCATTGCCGAAATCGCAAGGGAATCGGGTGAAGATCTGCATCATGGGGATACCCAGGCCGCCTGTCTTCAGGTATTCGCCCTGGGTGGTCGCAGCGAGATGGATGATGCGGCAGATACCGGCTACTATGGGGTACGCTTGGCCCTTGCGGCCTACTGGAAAGGGGGGGCATTGGAGAGTATGTTTGCCCAGACTGGTGCCGCGGCGGGTCTGGTGCATGCGGTTGCTGCCCGATTCGGTATGGATCTCTCCAAAAGGGCGGCCGCCCGCCTGGTACCTATTGCTGGTGCCGCCAGCGGTGCTCTGGTCAATGCCATCTTCATGCAGCATTTTCAGGAGATGGCTCGCAGCCACTTCACTATCCGTTGGCTGGAACGCAAATATGGCAGCGACCTGGTGAAACACCACTATGAAAGGCTGAGTCAGGCAAAGTAGTCGTCCAGATACTCCAGAATGGTATGTTCGATACGCTTGCGGAAGGGCCTGAACATCATACCAAGTACTACCTCAACTTCGATATGATCATCGTCTATGGTGATGTAACCGGAAGCTCCCTTGCGTTGAAATGAGATTCCGTCCTCCAGTCTCTCCAGGTCCACCTCCAGGGACTCCTTGAGTTTTTCAGATAACCCATCAATATGCTGCAGTAATTCCTCCCGTGGCAATTGATGTTCGCGTTCGATATGAATCTTCGACATTGTCTTCTCTGGGCTGAGCCAGAACTTATTAATTCCTGAATATCAAGTGTGATTAATTTGCTGACTAGCCACTGACATCTCTGTGATCGGTGATTACACTTTAAGCATAGAACGTAAAAATGAATACGCATCCGCGGGTCCTTCCATCATGGCCCATCCCTGGCATACTTTTAGTGTTGTAGATGTGTTGCGTCGACTCGGCGTCACCCTGGAGGGTTTATCCTCCGCAAGAGCCGCGAAGATCCTCGAACAGACAGGCAGCAACCAACTGCATGAGAGACCACATGCCGGTCTCCTTGCCATGCTGCTGAACCAGTTCAGGGATGTCATGATCGCAGTTCTACTCGCAGCAGCGGTTGTCTCCGGCCTTTTGGGAGAGTTCACAGATACCCTGGTGATTCTGCTCATCGTGTTCATGAACGCCGTCATCGGCGTGGTCCAGGAATACCGGGCAGAGAGGGCCATTGCCGCTCTCAAGGCACTGTCGATTCCCATCACCAATGTGCTTCGCAACGGTCAGGTGATTTCTATAGCCTCTACAGAAGTGGTACCTGGTGATCTGCTCTACCTGGAAGCCGGCAATCTGGTCTGTGCCGATATCCGCCTGACCGAGTGTATTGGGTTACAGGTTGACGAGTCAGCCCTCACCGGTGAGTCCAACCCGGTGATGAAACAGACAGACGCAATCGGGCAGGTGGATATACCGCTGGGTGACAGAAACAACCTCCTATTCCGTGGCACCCAGATCACCCATGGCAGAGGCGCTGGCCTGGTCGTGGCCACTGGAATGCAGACGGAAATCGGCCGTATCGCCAGGCTTCTGGATAGCAGTCATCGTCCCCTGACACCTCTGCAGCAGCGTCTGGCCCGTTTCGGCCGGGTACTCGCCATAGCCGTGCTGGCAATCTGCGCCGTTGTCTTCCTGTTTGGATTGCTCCGTGGCGAACCCACCCTGTTGATGTTTCTTACTGCCGTCAGTCTGGCTGTTGCCGCAGTGCCAGAAGCGCTGCCGGCAGTTGTGGCCATCTCCTTGGCCTTGGGTGCCAAATTCATGATCAGACACCAGGCGCTTATCCGTCAGCTGCCGGCCGTGGAGACCCTGGGATCGGTCACCTATATCTGTACTGATAAGACAGGAACCCTGACCCGTAACCGAATGCGACTGGAAAAGCTGATGTTCAGCAATCGTATATACAGTCGCAAAGATGATCTAGATGGCCGGGTCGCCGAGCAGGTATTGAAAATACTCCTGCTCAACAATGATGCCCAATTGGACAGTGAGGGGAAAATCCAGGGAGATCCCACGGAAGTTGCCCTGTTCAAGTTCGCCCGCCACGCCGGATATGAGCCGGAGTTGGTGCGAGCGGCCGCACCCCGTATATCCGAACTCCCCTTCGATGCAGAGCGCAGAATGATGACGACGCTGCATGAGGTGGACAGCGGCATAGATGCCTATACAAAGGGCGCACCGGAACATGTCATCCAATGTTGTGTATCCATGTTGACCGATGAGGGCTCCCAACCCATCGATCGCCCCTATTTGAACCAACAGGCGATAAATTTGGCGCAGAGCGGATTTCGGGTATTGGCACTGGCGGCCAGGAAATGGCCTGCAGCACCCGAGCCGCCAAGTGCCGGGATGTTGGAGCGAGAGCTCGAATTTATCGGTCTGGTGGCCTTGATAGATCCCCCGCATCGCAAGGTCAAACGGGCGGTAAAACGCTGTATCAGCGCGGGCATAGTCCCGGTGATGATGACGGGTGATCATCCTGCCACAGCACGGGCTATCGCCCGCCGCCTGGCCATCGTCGACGGTGACGACCGGATCCTGACCGGGGTGGAACTGGAGGCGCTCACTGACCAGGCGTTCAGTGAGATTGTTTCCAAGGTTCGTGTCTATGCCCGGGTTGCGCCGGAGCAGAAGATACGTATCGTCACGGCTCTGCAAAATAATGGGGAGTTCGTAGCCATGACCGGGGATGGGGTCAATGATGCGCCGGCACTGAAACAGGCCAATATCGGTATTGCCATGGGCATGAACGGTACCGATGTCGCGCGAGAGGCATCACACATGGTACTGCTTGACGACAACTTCTCCACCATTGTCGCGGCGGTGGAGGAGGGTCGGCGCATTTTCGACAATATCCGAAAATTCATTCGTTACACCATGACCAGCAACTCCGGTGAGATCTGGACCCTGTTCCTCGCGCCCTTTTTCGGCATGCCGCTGCCGCTGCTACCGGTGCATATCCTTTGGATCAATCTGGTGACCGACGGTCTTCCGGGGTTGGCGCTGGCAGCGGAAAAAAAGGAAAGGGACCTAATGCAACGTCCACCCAGGCTACCGGATGAAAGCATACTCAGCGGCGGCATGCCCTGGCACATCCTGTTTATCGGTCTGCTGATCGGAGCATTGTCCCTGGGAACCCAGGCAGTGGCCCTGTATCAGGACAATCCCCATTGGCAAACCATGGTCTTCACTGTACTGACATTCACCCAGTTGTGCCATGTCATGGTGATCAGAAGCGGAAAGCAATCCCTGTTCACGAGCGGCATATGGGCCAATCCCGCATTGATGGGATCACTGGCCCTTACCATTGCGCTTCAGATCGCCATCATCTATACACCACTGACCCAGACCTTGTTTAAACTCCAACCATTGACTGGGATGGAGCTGCTCTACTGTATATTGGTATCCAGCGTGGTCATACCCGCGGTTGAGGTGGAAAAGCTGCTTATAAGAAGGGGACTGATCTACCGCAAGCCGGCATTAAAAAAGCAAACTGCTGTCTAATCACTTATCATGGATAGGGATGTCAAAAACCTGCTCCTGTTATCAACAAACGGAGTAAACAAGACAAGACATCCATCCCTAAATAGCCATCCTTCTGATGGTCAAAGAATCAATACGGACGCATCGTCTAGGGATAAATCACGGCGATATCGAGTGATATTATGTGAATAATCGTCAGATTTACGGGCTTGACCATGCCATTGCCGGATGATTTCTCGAAATCAGGCACAGCATCCTCTCAGCCTACACTGATCTCTTTTTCATTTACTGTTTGAAAGACTAAGCTAGCTGAGTAGCTGTAATACCGCACCCAGATTCGGCGTTCGTCGTAACTGAAGTTTGCGACAAGCCGCTTTGAGCGCATAACTCGAACCCACCAGCCCCTTGAATCGACTTTCAAAATGCTGTGTCATAAAGAGCCAATGCTTATGATCGATCTGTAACCTTTCAAGCATAGGGGGGTTATGATCAGGAATATAGCCGCGTTTGTTTTCCAGAATGGCGCGCCCCGTCCAATCGACCAGTTCAAGATAGTCTTTGAGCCGAAAGGGCAAACCCTTAGGCATATCCCGGTGTGGATAACCGGCAAAAGGGAGCAGACCGTTGGGCGCGTTGGATTCATCGGTAGCGTCAGGTCAGAAAAAACAGCGATACATAGAGCGGTTAAGTGAATATTCGAATCATTCCTGTAAAACGACTTTCGAAATGCTGCGTCATATAGAGCCAATGCCTGGTATCGATCTGTACTCGTCAAGAACGGGGTGTTGATGATCAGGTATGTAACCCCGTTTGTTTTCCAGGATGGCGCTCCCAGCTTTCGATCACTTCATGCTCACTCCAGCCGGCAGCAAGCTGGGTATCGACATGGATAGTAACCTGTCATTCCTTGATAGATGGCGGTTGTAGTAGAGTGCCGGAACGAATAGTATTTGGTAAAACTAGCTGTGGGCGTTCCAGAAGACTGCAACAATTAATAAGGTATGTGTGAACACAACAAAGCTGTGCATGACTGTTACGCCCGGTCGGCAACCTGGACTATCATCAAGTCTATTCAATATTGAGAGTGAACGCTCCGGAGTGGCAAAATGAAGGATCTCTTCATTAGCTATGCCCATGAGGATGTGGAAGTCGCGCAGCATTTGGCGACGCAATTGGAAGCGGCGGGCATTAGTGTCTGGTGGGACCCCCAACTACGGGCTGGACAGGAGTTCGCCCGCGAGATTGAAAAGGTCTTGAAACAGGTGCACTGCGTGGTAGTGCTCTGGTCTGAACACTCGGTTGCATCCCACTGGGTCAGGGCGGAAGCGACAGAGGGTATACGTCTGGAAAAACTCGTGCCTGTGTCCCTTGATGGCACCACTCCACCCCTCGAATTCCGTACCCTTCACACCGCCCAGCTGGATTCCGGCGAACTGGATCAGGTGTCTGAGGATTATACAAAGCTAATCGACGATATTCGTGTCCGGCTTGGCAAGGGGTCGACCGGTGAGAAACGTCCGCAATCGAGGATTCAACCCTACCCCTGGCGTTATCCCATTGCGATCGCACTTGGGGTTGTTTGTTCAATTCTGCTACTCGCGGCAATGGGTTGGTCCTCTCTGATACTGGATGGATTGACCGGTAGTCTGGCCGCATCTCCACTTCACTTTACCACCTGGGCCACTGAAGCCGTGTTGGTAAGCATAACATTGCTGCTGACCCTGATACTGGGCTGGCGTATTCACCGCCAGCGATATAGTCACCGCTGGTGGATTGCAGTCACTGGCCTGGTCGCACTGATAGGAATCTCAATCGTCTATACTTGGACTACGCGTTGGCTTACTCCCGCCGTGGATCATATCAGCGGTGGAATCGTCGCCTCTGACTGGAACGAGATGCACATCCTGGCAGTCGATGCGCTCGGGCGGGAAATCTCGTTGGGAGGGGAGGTACCCGTCAGTACAGAAAACGGCGAATTTGGAATGCGGGTGGCGACCTCGTTTTCGGATCGGCCCCGTAAGTTAATTGTGCGTAAACCTGGTTGTGCTGATTTCCATCAGCCATTGTCCTGGCATCAATGGAATGACCAACAACCGGCAACCATCAACTATGAATGTCAACCAGGAAGATGAACAGATTCATCCCATTTCTGTTACTTATCCTTAGCTTTATCAGCAGTGGTTTAGCTAAGTCAGAACCGATCACCGGACATGTGATCGATGACGCAAGCGGAAACGGTCTGCCCGGTGTCTCTATCAGAGCGTTGCTGAGCGGTACCAGCTGGTTGGTTTCGGAACCAACCGATAGCGATGGCGCTTTCCGGTTTGACCTGACAGATGGCTTCGATAGCGCGGCGATGGACACCAATTTCCTCAACCTTGAGTTCAGTAAAGCCGGGTATCACAAAGCAACACGCATGCGCTCGACCCAAACACGCGGGCAATTCATCGTCAAGGATCTCAGGGTTCGCTTGGAGCCTAAGAACGATCCCGATACCGCAGTCGAAGTTTCCTCGTCGACAGACATTGAGGAACCCGCAATTACCCCCTTCAGGAGAATCTTTCACCGCAGCTACGACCTGTTCGGCGCCGGGGAAGGCAACACGGACGATTCACTGACAAATCTGAACCGGAGGCTGCCACGACATTTACGCCGCGGCATCATTACACACCTGCAACAGTTGCAGTTACCAGCCAATATAACCTTCGATCCGATCCCTGATGAGATCAAGCAAGACAACTCCATCAAGTTACGCGCCTTTGCCCACTCCGAAGACGCCCTGGCAGTCATCCTGGGTGAAGCGGAACTAACGGTCAGTGACGGTGACGAGACCATCGAGCTGGCTTCGGAGTACCGAATCATTCCTCTGCTACCTGATTTTCAACCTGGTAGCCTGTTTCTCGATGACCGGATTTCCAAGGATGATTTCAGTCCCAGCCGCCTCTCCCGAAGCCTAAGCAAAACCTGGGGCGGTACCACGGTCTTCGCTCTGGCACTTTATGAAACCCGGGAAGCGATGAAACAAGACGACCAGCAGAAACGACAGGCCGGTCTGAAGCGCGCCGAGGCTTTTCTGAAGGCCCAGAAAAGCGTGCTGGGCATCGATGATGACATGCTCAATCAGCAGATTGACGCACTGCTTGACCTCATTCGCCGGGAGGGTGAGTCATGATTCGCTGGATAATACTGATGCTGTTTCTGATGCTCTGCTGGAACGGCGCCATGGCAGGCGCACAGGTGATGGCAGAATTCCAAGACAAACGTGCGAAAACGCCTGAAGTACTGGTTCACGTACCCTTGAAAGCGGTTGTCGTGGAATATCTAGATCCCTTTGACAGTGGATTCGGAAAGTCTCTAAGTTGCCTGATCTGGCGTGAAGTGCATACAGCAATCAGCGACCAGGCGGGGGCAGGTGTCATCGTCGCCGAAACCCCTCCCGGTGAACGCCTGGTCGATCTGTTGAAGCAGGACTACCACATTGCGGCGGAGAGAATCGCCCGTCACCAAAAAGCGCGAATGGTAATCTGGGGCGTAGTTTCGTCTGACAACGACGAACTGGCGATCCAAACCTATCTTTCCCTGCTCACCGACGACAAGCAAAGCGGACTCAAATTCGGCCTTGGCAGTAAAGTGATAGCCGGTCCCAGCAGATGGCTCGAGGAACAGCAGCATACGCGCATAGAAGCTGATCTTGCATACAAGCGTTTCAACTTCGATGCCGATCTATTAACGCGCAACGCATTGTTTGACCGCACTTTGGTTACCAGTGCCCGAGTTGATATCAAAACCAGGCCCGACAAGAATTCCAGGACCCTAAGGAAGCTAGCCGCCAATAAAGCCATTCGAGCTGTGGATATGACCGGCGCATGGTTCAAGGTAGCGCTTCCTGAAGGTGGATTCGGTTATCTCAATGCCGGAACGTTTGGCAAATTGCGTCTCCCCCCCAGAGAAGTGAGCGGAACCTCAAATCGTGTCAACTTGCGGAATGGACCGGGAACCGACCATGCGATAGTCGCCACCCGTAACCTGGGTAGAGAGCCCATGCGGGTACTGGATATGCGCTATCGGAAAGGTCACGGCCTCTGGTACCGCATCGATCTGGGTACCCGCGATAGCTGGGTTGCCGCCTGGTTGGTCAAGCCTCGATTCAGCCTGCCGGTGATCGACTTTGTCGCTGGTCTATACCGTTACTACGGTGAACGCCACGAACAGGCCATCGATGCTTTTTCACGCTATATCGATAGTTCCGATCCACTGACTGACAATGTCAATCTGGCAGCCGCCTTCCAACTCCGGGGCGCCAGCCGAATACTCGCAAAAAAAACTGACAGTAATGGCAACACGGAAGGCTACCGTGATTTTTCCCGGGCCATTGAACTAACCCCCTACAACCCCAACGCCTTTCTCCTGCGCAGTGTCGCCTACCTGGGTATGTCTCAACCTAAAGCTGCCCTGGCGGACCTGGACAAAGCACTGAGTTTGGACCGGGAATACAGGCCAGCACGCGAACTGGCAACTACCTTTAAGAGCATTGCCGATAAACCGGGAATGAGTCCCCTCGGCATCATGACCCGTCTTCCACAGGTTAAAACCGAAGTGGATAAGCTAACGACCTCACACCGCATTGAGCAAAATGTTCGCCCTATACCAGAGCGTTCTCCGGCCTGGTTAGATAATCATCAAAGGGGAATCGAACGATATTGACCTTACATCTCTTTAACGGCTATTGGGCTGAGAGATGGAGTAGAATAAGGATCGATTGGGATAGACAAAGTCAGCCAGTCTCCTGGTGGTCAATCCCAATGGTCTGTTGTTGGCCCTAGTCTATTACATGGGGGATATCAGGCTTATGACGATTAATGCGGCAGAAGTACCCGACTTAGTCGAGAAGATGCCCGCTTTTCCCCAGGGGGTGACCAAGGTGCTGGACCTGGCCTCCCGCCCAGATTGTGCCCCCAAGGCATTGGTTCAGGTCATTGAACACGATCCAGTGATGACCATGAAGGTGCTGAAACTGGTCAATTCTGCCTATTTCGGTCTTTCACGCCCCATTAACTCTATCAACCACGGCGTGGTCTACGTGGGGATCAACACCATCAAGAACCTGGCCCTCTCTATTGCCGCCATTGGCATGTTGCCCAAGAGTAATAAGGCGGGATTAGACATGAATCAGTTTTTAGCCCACTCACTGGGTGTGGCTTCGGTAGCCAAGTTGCTGGCGACGCACTTGGGTGTGCCGGATAAAGATGCCACCGATTTCTTTGTGGCCGGATTGTTACACGATTTTGGTAAAGTTGTGCTGGCACAGTTTAAACCTGAGGAGTTCCGTCTCTGTCTGGATCATGCCGCTGAGCAAGAGCGTAGCTTGCATGAGGTAGAGATGGAGACACAAGGGATCAGCCACGATAAGATTGGCGGGCGCTTGGCTGAGATTTGGAAATTGCCCCCAGCTTTGGCGCACGCCATTCATCATCACCATCACCCGGAACTAGGGGCTGAGGAAGCCAATGACGGCATGTGCGAAGCGGTGTTTGCCGCTAACCAGATCGTACGTTGCTTGGGTTTTGGCGATGCCGGCAATCCTCTGATTGCCGAGTTTCCACCCTTGGTATCTGAACGGTTTGGCAGTGATCTATCGGGTCTGAT
>NATW01000177.1 GCA_003094555.1 gamma proteobacterium symbiont of Ctena orbiculata | reverse complement strand
GGCGGCATTGATCGAACGCTCTCTGTCCCGTCCAAAGCCCCTCTATTATCGCGAGGCGTTCCTCGATGAACAATTGGCTGAGTACATGCGAATCAACGCCTTGGACTATGTCTCTCTGATCGATCCATATGACTTTACACGCTGGGTTTTTCCGCGCCTGTTTCGCACTCGAATACCGCGTTATGAGGCAATCGCTCGGGATTATGGCTATACGGTGACGACCCAGGAGCTGTCCATGGTCAAGAGTGAATCCGATTTCCTGCAGCTGCTGGAAGCAGTCATCGATAGGGAATCCAATGCTCGCTCTGTAGCGCTTTAACGGGGAGTAGCCATGCCATTGGTCGCACATACTGAGTTACCTAGCTTCAATCGCCTGCGTCAGGAGGGACAGAATGTCCTTTCTCCTGACAGGGCGACCCATCAGCACATACGCGAGCTGCATATCGGCTTGTTGAATATGATGCCCGATAGCGCAATCGAGGCGACTGAGCGACAATTCTTCCGTTTGGTGGGGGAGGCCAATCCCATTGCACAGTTTTTTGTCCATCCATTTACCCTGGATGAACTGCCGCGGGGTGAAAAGGCCAGGGCGCATATCGATGCCTTTTACGAGACCTTTGACCAGATCAAGCGGGATGGCCTGGATGCATTGATCATTACCGGGGCCAATGTTTCGCACCCGAATCTGGCCCAGGAGGCGTTCTGGCAGCCCTTGACCGAGGTGGTCGACTGGGCCCATGACAATGCCACCTCCGTGCTCTGCTCCTGCCTGGCCACGCATGCGGTTATACAATCCCATCATAACCAGAAACGTACCCATATGGGGAACAAACTCTGGGGTGTCTACAGCCATCGGGTGATGGACCGGAAACACCCCCTGGTGAACGATGTCAACACCCGTTTCGATGTGCCCCACTCCCGATTCAACCAGATTACCCGGGAGCAATTCCAACAGGCCGGACTCAAGGTCCTGGTGGAGAGTGAAGAGGGGGGTGTCCATTTGGCAGTCAGCCAGGACGGCTTCAGGGTAGTCTACTTCCAGGGTCATCCCGAGTACGACACCATCAGCCTGCTCAAGGAGTATAAAAGAGAGGTTACACTCTATTTCAACCGTATCCGCGAGGACTATCCTCCTTTTCCGGAAAACTATTTCAGCCTGCGTAATCAGGCGATTTTCAATGAGTATCGCGAGCGTCTCGAGTCAGCGAAATCACGCCAGGAGCCAATGCCCCCGTTTCCCGAGGCATTGGTCACCGATACCCTGGACAATACCTGGCATGATACGGCTGAGGCGGTGATCGGAAATTGGATAGGTTTGGTCTACCAGATCACCCACCACATGCGGAATATCCCCTTTATGGAGGGCGTGGATCCGGACAATCCTCTCGGTCTGGAAGAGTAGACAAACAGTGCCCGTAGCCAGGGTTGCCGGAGGGAAAATGAATGGATCCCGGCAGGTTCGCTAACTCACTGCAGTCCCTAGACAAACAGATCGGCATAGGCCGAGTCGAAATCGGCCCCGGTCTGGAAATTCACCAGATTCGGGAACAGTGATCGCATCAGGGAATCGTCGACGCCGAACCAGCGGGCAATCGCTGCGTTGACCTGATCCTGGGCAGTCGTGGGAATGTAGCGTCCCTTGTCAGCGTAATCATCGACACCACCAAGCCGCAGGTCGGGCAGGGTGCCGAACAGTTTGCCCCCATCAAGGCTGCCCGCCGCGTGATTGCCGACTCCCCCCATCACCAGTTGGTTCGAGGCCCAGGCATGATCGGTACCATCCCCGTTATTGGTCAGGGTACGGCCGAAATCGGACATGCTGAAGGTGGTGACTTGCTGGGCGTATCCCAGCTCTTCCAGCGCCTTCTGAAACTTCCACAGGCCAATACTCAGCTCCCGCAACAACAGGGGATGGTTTTGGGCTTGACTGGCGTGGGTATCGAATCCATCCATCCGGACAAGGAAAATCTGCCTGTTATAGCCTGGTCCCAGGACCCCGGAGGCCCCCATATGGATCATCTTTGTCACCGATTCAAGCTGCTCGATCAGGGTTCCTTTGATATTGCTGGAAAAGCCCAACTGCTCATTGGTAGGAATGGAAAACAGTGACTGGCCATAGGAATCGGTGCTGGCAAAATCGATCTGGGTTGCCTGCCAGTTGCTCTCCAGATAATCGAAGGTGGATACGGATTTGCGTAACAGGCGATTGTAGAGATCCTTGAAATAGTCACTTGTGGTCGGCGTATTGGCAGCGGTGAAATCGAGTCGACCGGTATTGCCTTGCACGCCGGACAGGGCATTGAACACTCCCCGCCGATCATCTCTGCTATTGCTGACGCCTGTTCTCAGGTGACCAATATTGGGTGGGCTGTCGGTCTTTAATACCAGCGGGGAGCTGTTTCGGCCGACCAGCATGAGGGCGCTGTTTAAATAGGATAGGTTGAGTCCAATTGGATTACTGTTGTTGATATCATTCCAGGCATCCGCGATACGTCCTGCCCAGCCAATATTGCCGAGATCATCGGCGCGCCCGGTTTGCAACTCCCGCTGCTGATGGTCGTGAGCGAACAGGAACTTCGGCAGTTCGGCACTCCCGGCGTGGATGTCTGCGCGGCTCACCGGTTCCACCAGGGTGCCGGTGTTCGCCACGATGCTTACCCGGTCATCGTGAATCAACTGGGCCAACTCCGGCATTATACCGTTCACCGCCAGGTCGATCCCCTTGGCCGTCAATGGATAGAGGCCTCGTGTATAGGCGGAACTATGACGTTGATCCAGGTTATAGGGGTTGGCGCTGCCCGGTCCCAGACTACCCTGATTCAGATTGGTATTGCCGCTTGTCACCGAGGAGAGGCCAAGGTCTGTGTCAGCGACTGCCAGACTCCCTCTTACAGAGGCATATTCCGTATAGCCTCTACCCGGCGCGCTTGCATAGGGTATCAGCATATTGAATGGGTCATTGCCACCATAGAGGAATACGCAGACCAGTGCCTTGTAGTCTGAAAAGGCCGGTGCGGCGGCCTGACACGGCCTGGTGTAGGCGAGCTGGCCGAGGGGGCCTAACAGGCTCAGGCCTCCCATGGCTGTGGTACGTTTAAGAAAATCCCTGCGTTTCATTGCAATATCCTGATCAGTTGCATCGTATCCTGGTTTATTTTTGAATCATGTAGCTGCTGGAGGTGACAATCATGGTGATGGCATCACGAATCAGCGCGCGGGCCTCGGTGAAAGAATTACGGTGGTTGGTGCCGGCACTTTCCAGCAGATAGTGCTTGAGTGCGGACCTGTAGTCAGATGACATCTGCCCGCCCAGCAGCAATAGGTCGAGATGATCGAGCAGGGCGTCAACGGCATTCGCCTTGGGTGTATCACCCTGGCTATCCGTGGATCTGTCATTGATCGCCGCGAAGTCCCGGTTGCTGTCACCCTCCAGGGCCTGTTCGAAAATGTCCAACTCGGTGTCGAAATTGGTCAACAATATCTTTTCTGAATAGGTGTGGAACGAGCTGCCGTACTCGGCCAGGGTCTCTCCTGCCAAGTGGAGGACATAATTTTTTTCAAACCTGTGCAGGGTGCTGTAGATCAGGTTGTTGTATTCGATCAATATCTGATCTGTCTGTATCTGCAGCTCCGGCGCCACCAGGTTATGCGCCACAAAGCGGTTGTCTCTCGGAATGTGGTCCGGGCTGTAAAAGTTGAACACTGAAGGGGAGCGGAGAGGACCCTGCCCCAAACGTCTTTGCGGTGCCCTGATCCAATACACGCCGTTCATCGCCACACCGCCTTGACTGTTCCAGCCGTTCAAGGGTGTGGTGTGGACAGCCCGAAGCAGCTGGGTATACGCCAGCATTGGCTCCTTGGCCTTGCCATAGGACGGATCGATCAGATGACGATCGTCCCGGGCTTCCGGGTCGAGGAGTATGGCGCGCACCACCGCTCTCAGGTCACCCTTTACACCGTTGCCGTTGTTGTTGAAGACCTGCGCCACCCGCGCCAGATAGGCGGAGGATGGATTGGAACTGACCAGTCGCTGGATCAGATGCCTGCTCACATAGGGGGCGACATTCGGATGGTTGAACAGAACATCCAGTGCCCTGTCGAGACCGCTCTGGTCGCTGCCTGCATTGAGGGCGAAGGTCTGCCCCAGTAGCGTGACAGAGCCGTCGCCCCCCGCGGCAGCCTCGTCTTCATGGTGTTCCGGATGAAACACCATGGGTTGGGTGTAGTCGCCATCTTTATTACTCAATCTCCCAAACCTGCTGTTTCTCGCCAGGTCCCAGCCCGTCATCACCTTGGCCAGCTCTTCTATATCGTTTTGCGTATAGGTGGGTACCAGATCGTTACCGGGATCGGGATAGCTGTTGCTGTCACCATCCCGGTTCGGACTGCCATCCAGGTTCAATTCATACAGCCCGACGGAGAATAGCTGGATCACTTCCCGGGCGAAATTCTCATCGGGTCGGGCACCGGTTGCGGGGTCTGCCTTGCGATTGCCCTGGTGCGAGAGGTAGACGCCCATGGCGGGACTTCGTGCAACCTCTCCCAGCAGTCTCCGGTAGTTGCCGAATGCGTGCTGCACCAACAGGTCATAGTAGGCGGCCAGGGCTTCACCACGGGATGCCAGAACCGGTACGCTATCCGATGTGACCAGCAGCTGGCTCAGTGCATAGGCGACACGCTGACGCAGTTGATCGGAACCGATCTCGTTAGTCTGGCTGGATGATCCCAGGGCATTCTCCCACCATGCGGCCATCTGGTAGTCCAAGGTTGTTCGGTCTGCGGTTGACTGGTTGAAAACACCGTTGCTGAGCCAATCGTTATCGGGTTCCGCCCGCAGGGCGATCTGGCGGGTGCGTTGCAGGTGGCTCAGCCAGCCATCGCCAGCACTGGAGTATGCGGATCTCATGGAGAGTTGACTATCGATCCAGCCAACCACACCCATTTGCTTGACCCGTTCGATATCTTCCCGGGTTGGCCCGTAGGTGGCTTGTGTCAATAGGCGGTGGGCCATGTTATCTGTCACTGGCCGCTGCTCCACGACGGTGAGGACAAAGCGGTTTTCGATACTCAACTCACCATCGGTGGCTGTGATTGTCAGCGGGAATGAATTTCCCAGTTCAGCCCAAGAGGGTTGTCCGGACAGGGTCTGTGTATCAGCCGAGAAATGTAACCAATAGGGAAGTTGCGAGACAGAATATCTCAACTCATCCCCATCGGGATCCTCAGCTTGTA
This sequence comes from gamma proteobacterium symbiont of Ctena orbiculata, assembly GCA_003094555.1. Lineage (GTDB taxonomy): Bacteria > Pseudomonadota > Gammaproteobacteria > Chromatiales > Chromatiaceae > Thiodiazotropha. The sequence continues at coordinate 12,147 of NATW01000177.1, read as the reverse complement.
CGGTCAATGCATAGAGTGTATCAATGGGTAGTTGGGCATTGTTACCGGATTGGGTAAATCTGGGGGGGCGGTTGACCGACGTTATTGTAATAGTGACATTTGCGCTTGCCGACAGGGAATTCCCATCGCTGATGATATAGCTGAAACTGTCTGAGGTTGTAGCAGAACCGTCGTGACGATAGGTGACCCTGCCGTCGGCCTGCAACGTAACATCCCCATGCCTGGGATTGCCTAGGGATTCGATTCTGAGTACAGAACCTTCACCAGCAGAATCATTATTCAGCAGGTTGAGTGTTACAGAGCTGCCCAGTTCCACACTGGCTTGGTCATCCACAGCAACGGGTGCCTGGTCCTCATTCACATAGGGTGGAATCAATATGGTGAGATCCACCTGGGCAGGGGCTGAGTAGGAAGCACCATCATAGGTAAGATAGGTGAAACTGTCAGTTGTAGCGGTCGAGCCATCATGCTGATAGACGATCAGGCCATCATCTTGGACGGTTATGGTTCCGTGTGAAGGAGCGGTTTCGGTCACTATTACTAATGGATCGTGATCCTTATCCCGATCATTCTGCAATACATCGATGACCGTACTTCTACCCTGTTCCAGGGTGGTGCTATCGTCAGCTGCAACCGGTGCTGTGTTTTCATCCAAACATCCGGACAGGACAAGGGATAATAGGACAGGTAGGATTGATGAGACAGTTTTCGACACTTCCATTTCTCGCTGCTCAGTGGATTCTGCAGTGGTTGCCAGGGCAACCAGGAATCGTGTGGTTGTTTGCTTGTTGGCGCTAAGAATAGGTTGTTGTTGTCCTGGAAATTGAGTAGTGCTTCATATTTTGTCTGTTTTATTCTTCACTCAGCCAGTGAGTTGTGTGTGCTGCAGCAAATGCCACAAAAAAATGACATTGTTCATTCGATACCGGGGATCTGATGGAAAAGCTCTCATCTGAGTTATATCCCCCTCTGTCCATCCGTAAGATCAGGAAAGCTGACTTGGTACGCGAATATAGTTCCTGAAATGTGATTTAGAATACTAGGGTCTGTTAACAGGCCCTAGTTCAGGCATTAGCGAGGGCTGGGATGCTGGATCTGTAGCCAGTCTGGCGGGTGGGATCTTGATCTAAAAAAAATGGCGGAGCGGACGGGACTCGAACCCGCGACCCCCGGCGTGACAGGCCGGTATTCTAACCAACTGAACTACCGCTCCGTAGTTGAGAGCGCGATAGTTTAAGGTTTTTCGCGCTCAGGTCAACCCAAACCTTGCAGCCAGGAGTGCCAGGCTTCAAACAGCCTTTGGTTGGCCGCGCCGACTGCCATCTTCGGTTCCAGTCCGAGGCGAGGCGAATCTGGCTGTGTGGCGGTTTTATCGCTCAGAGTGAAGCGGCCACCGGCTTCGCTAAAGATGAGCGTGCCCGCGGCATAGTCCCACAGCCTGGCGCCACCGTGGAGATAGAGCTGGAGTCGGCCAGCCGCCAACCAGCACCAGTCGAGGGCCACACTGCCGATACTGCGTTGGGAGCGGTAGGGTGGGGTGGTTGCCAGGCGGGTCGCCAGGGGGGGATCGAGGCGCTTGAAATCGACCATGGCAACGCACTCCTGCAGTTGATCGAGACGACAGTTGATGCTCAACCTCTGTTGATTCAACCAGGCCCCAGACCCCTTTTCGGCGTGGAAGAGCTCATCTCTGACAGGGTCGTAGATAATGCCGATCATTGCCTCGCCATTTATCATATAGGCCAGGGAGACGGCAAAGCAGGGCATGCCGGATACAAAGTTTGCGGTGCCATCCAAAGGATCAAGACACCAAAAACCCTGATTTCCGTTATTTATGATTGCCATTTGATGCTCATATGACATCTCCTCACCCAATAGTGGAATCTGTGGGTAGTGGTGCTTTAATTCGATCATTATGCGTTGCTGTATCGCCAGGTCCGCTTGGGTGACGAGGCTCCCATCTGCCTTGACTTGGCGTTCACAGCTGTCGAATCGCGGTATCAGTTCCGAGCGTGCGCTCGCAACGAGCAATTCACACAGTTGCTTGGTGTCAATAGTCATGGTTTTATTATTTACCGCCCCTATTCGGTTTGCGTAATATCAACGCCAACCTCGGTTAATCGTGTCATATTCGATCACAGATCGATCGCATGCCTGGGAGAGAGCATACAATGATTTTCGACGTAGATGAGTCGGTTCGCAAGCGGGCCAAGACACCCCATGAGTTGTCGATGGTAAATCTGGTGGGATGTCACCTGATTGCCGCACCTGCGGCAATCGTGCTCGATATCGGATTTATGGGGTTTTTGATTCCGCTGTTGCTGTCGCTCTCTGTGATCGGTTTTATCTGGTTTCGTGCCGGTGCTGAAACTGCATCCGGAGACTGGTTCGTTGCGGCACACTGGCGCCTCTCCGCCAATCGTACCCGTATCTTGATTATTGGTTATCTCATCAGTGCACTCATCTTGGGTATGGCAATGCTCGCCACCAGCGGCGATTCCAAAGGCGATATCATGATGGTGGCCATATCGCGGGTTGCGGTTGTGCCGACGCTTATCACAGTCATGATCTGCTTTGTATTGGAGTCGGGGTCTATCTATCAGGCGGGGAGAGGCGAGGTGCCTGATGGTATCGTGAAGCGGATGCCACCACCTGATGCACTATCCGCGGTTCAGGATGGAGCCGTTGGAGAAAATCAAAGCGGGTGAGCCTGGTGCCGCTATTCAGTGGAGTCGCTTTGCGCACTTATCTGCTGTCATCGGCCTTCCATAGCGGTAACCCTGCGCCATGCGATAGTCTGAAAGAATCAGATAAGTTTCCTGCTCGGCGGTTTCCACGCCCTCCGCTATCACTTCGATTCCCAGGCGATGGCCCAAGTCCTGGACGGTTTGAATAATCGCCTGATTGGCTTCGTCTGTGGTAATGTTTTGTAAAAATATCCTATCCAGTTTCAATCTGTCGATTGGTAGCTGCTTCAATCGCGCCAGAGAAGAGTGCTCGATGCCGAAATCATCGATAGTAATGGCGATTCCCAGTTCCTTGATCTGTTGTAGTATCTCAGCAGCGTTTTCGATTTGATCGGTATAGAGACTTTCAGTGATTTCGATCGTCAACCACTCCCCCTGGCAGTTTGTTTCTTTGAGGATATGTTGAATCGAGTCAACAAAATCCTTATGCAATAATTCACTAGCAGAAATATTTACTGCCATTTGTGGCGGGGTCAGACCCATGCTGCGCCAGGATTGAATTTGGCTGCAGACGTTGCGTAGTACCCACTGACCGATGGGGAACGTCAAACCCACATCGTCGGCCAATCCTAAAAAATGGATTGGCGACACCAGTTCACTACCCTCTTTATTCCAGCGTAGCAGGGCTTCCACACCGATCAATTTTCTTGAATGCAGTTCATATTGGGGTTGGTACAACAACAGGAAGTCGTCATCATTGACCGCGCTCTGCAGGGCTGCGATCGTATTCATCCGTTCTTGAATCTGCAGCGTCATGCTGGGATCGTATAGTTGATAACTGTTTTGGGTTTGCCTTTTTGCCCGATACATAGCCGTATCGGCACTCTGCAGCAACAGTTTGCCTGTCTTGCCGTCATTGGGAAAAAGACTGATGCCGATGCTGACGGATGGATGGAGGCGTTTACCCTGGATGATAACCATCTGACGTACTGACTCTATGATGTGTTCTGCCACGAAGGTGGCATCATCAGGGCGCCTGATATCCGCCAGCAGGATCACGAACTCATCCCCACTGATGCGCGAGACTACATCACCCTTACGAACAGCCTTGAGCAGGCGTCTGGCAATCACTTCGAGCAGCGTATCCCCCGCGTCATGGCCAAGACTGTCGTTTACTTCCTTGAATCGATCCAGGTCGAGAAAGAGCAGCGCGAGCATGGAGTGATTTCTTGCCGCTCGTGAGACTGCTTGATCCAACAGGCGATTAAACATGAACCTGTTGGGTAATTGTGTCAGGGTATCTTTTTCAGCAAGTTGCTGCAGTTGTTGCTTATTGCTGCGCAATTCATCCAGTAGTTCAAGATATTCAGTAAGGTCCCTATAGGTAACGACAATACCTGTGTTGCGATCATTGCCATCGGATAAAGGGCTTGCCTGAAGTTCCATGCGTAGGGGTTTATTGTTTTCCTGAGGTATTTTATGGATGCTTTTTACCGGTCTGTTTTTCCTGATTACATCACGGACCAAGCTTACCGGGGGATTGATATATTTATCGAACGCCTGCTCTTTCATACCATGATTGGAAAGGGCAAGATTATGCGCGGCTTGATTTTGCAACACCAGTGACCTGTCAGTGGAGTAGACATACAGTGGATCAGCTACGCCATCTATTATGGATTGCAGATTAGATTCATTGGTGCGCAACTTACGCAGGAAATTTTCAATCAATAACCAGGCAAATAACACAATCAATGTAACGATAGCACCGGACCACCATAGTATTTCCCGAAAATCATTTTTCAGTACCGTGAGAAAATTCCTGTTCAGATGGATTCGCGCGCTGCCGACAGCTTGACCAGTCTGTTCATTCAGCAAGGGGATTTCCGATATCAAGCAGTTCTCGCAGTATGATAATCCACGGGCTAAGTCGAGCGTATCGGTTCCCTTAGTTACAGTTGCACTGTTAATGCTGACCTCTAGGCGCTGCACTATCGGTGTCTGCGTCGTGGGATCGTGCAACAGCATTATCGAATTCATTGCCTGTTCTAAATCTTGTGTACTGGACTCTGTTTCATTACTTAAAAATCTTGCCAAAATACCTGCCTGTGCTTCAGCGATTGCATTGGTTTGAGCAGCCAATCGAGGTTCCAGGCTGAATTGCCAATATGCAAAAATCAATAGATTTAGAACTATCGCCAAGGTGATGAATACAGTTGCAAGTACGTGGCTGTGTGCCAACATATCAAGACTGACTCGTAGGTGTTGGCTGCTATTCATATGAGAGTTGAACCAGGCTATAGCATCTGTACCAGTGCCGTATCGCATCTTGCACAGTGCTTGTCTCACGCCTGTTCAAATGGATTGATTGCGAAGCGCCACAAGGTGAATTGGTAAACAGCCGAGCCTTGTCAGGCGGATCCAATGGATAGGTACTAGACGAATTGCGTTGACCGATATATCGCCATGAATGCAAAAATAACGCCTTGGCTCTAAAACTGCAGTTTAGATACATAATTCCTTTTGGCTGTTAACGATTCCGCCGCTACACTGGACTTTTACTATGTCTGGCACATTTTTACAAATTAATGAGTTTTATGGGATTTTTGATCTTAATGAAGTATTAATATGGGAATGGTGTTACCAAACTCGTAGTGACCAACTAAAACACTAGAGATCTAAGAGCAAGCTGGAGTAAAAATCATTCAAGCAATCAATAGGTAGATCAAAGAGGCCAAAGCGGCCGCTACAGGAACAGTGACAACCCAAGCCAGAATGATGCGTACAAAAGTGGAGCGTTTGACGATTTCCTGTCGGTAGAGTTTTTGTAGTGATGTTCGTTCCTTGGTGCTGAGCCTTAAGCGGCTGTCCGATCTATTCAGCTCTGTCAACAGGTGCCCTTTATCGTTGAAGCTGGCGTTGTCAAATTGACTGATAAAGGATTCGACCAGGGTCTTGTCCCGCGATTGGTGTTGACGCCTCAGGGTCTCCAGGAGAATGGCATAATTTGTCTTCAATATTTCGCGTAAGAATCCGATACCGAATATTGCGCCAACCGCAGTATGGGTACTACTGACCGGGAGGCCGAACTGGCTCGCCAGCAGCACGGTAATGGTGACTGACATGACAATGCAGAATGCCCTTACCTGATCGAGTTCAGTGATCTCGCTACCGACTGTCTTGATAAGGCGCTTGCCATACAGAACCAAGCCTAGGGGGATACCGATCGCTCCGATCAACAATCCCCATAATCTGATGTTTGTGGATGCCGCTTCTCCATTCATGAGCAGCGCCTCTTTGATTGCGATAACGGGGCCAATGGCATTCGCAACATCATTTGAGCCATGGGCGAAACTGAGCAGACCGGCAGCGAATATGAGGGGGATATTGAACAGTCTATTGACGGCTGATTTGGTATTGGGAAGCAGGGCGGTACGCTGCAGTATGGTGGGTTTTGTCACCATGTAGACACCCAGACCGATGGCAAAACCACACGTCAAGGCGGTCAGAAAATCTACCCGCCAACTCGCTTTTACCCCCTTGATCATCAGATAGGTGGCGAAACTCCAAGCCATAAAGCCCACCAGCAGAGGCAGTACCCTTCCCGCGGCCTGTGACATCTTCTCCTGATAGGTGATAGTGCGCTTGATAAGATAGAGCAGGAGTGCGGCGATGACACCACCCAGTACGGGGGAGAAAAACCAGCCGATGGTAATAGTCGTCAGGGTATGCCAGTTGACGACACTCAGCCCGCCAACGGTTATTCCCGCGCCGAGAACGCCACCGACGATGGTATGTGTGGTGGAAACAGGGGTGCCCGTGAGGGTGGCGATATTCAGCCAAATTGCCGTGGCCAACATGGCGGAAAACATGGCATGGGTAATGGTTTCCGCATCACTGAACTGATGTGTATCGACTATGCCTCGTTTGATGGTGCTGATTACCTCGCCGCCCGCAAGAAATGCGCCGGCGGCTTCAAACAGCGCGGCGAACAACATGGCTGCGGTCAGGCTGATCACCGCGGAACCCACCAGGGGTCCAATATTGTTGCCAGCATCATTGGCACCGATATTCAGGGCCAGATAACCGCCCAGAATGGCGGCCAGAATCATCAATAAACTGCTGTCGACACTACTGTAGAGATATTGATAACCGAGGCCAATGGCTAGCAGAAAGAGTAATGCGAACGCATGATGCGCGCTGTTGAGGGCAAGGTTCTGGGCCTTCAACATGCCTTAGGGCCTGTTAACAGCGCTGGGCGCAAAAACAGCGCCAGCCCTTCGGGGTGCGCCCCGAAGGAAGTGCCCTTGGGGTACGCCCCGAAGGAAGTGCCCTTGGGGTACGCCTTGATTGGCGCTTTTTCAGGCACAATAGAGTGCATTGGATTAGTGTTAACAGGCCCTAGGAGTTCTGCATACCACGTATGAATTCGTCGGACTGCTTGATGGATTGGTTCATCCGATTGATCAGGTTATTGATGTCCGCCTTGAGGTTGCCGAATTCACCACGCAGGGAGCCGATCGCCTGGGCATTCAGGTTGTGCTTCAGGAACAGTACATTATCGCGAAAGGTGTTGAGCACCGGCTGCATGCTCTTTTCCGCCTTTTTCATCGAGCTGAGCATGGATTTGTAGCGCCGCTTGGTCTGGGTGAGTTTCTTGGCGCTGGTCGCCTTCAGACTCTTGTTATCATACAGGTCCAGCTCCTCCTGCCACTCCTCAAACAGATCCTCGGCGACAGACTCCACCTTGCTGATGCGCTCAGAAACCTCCGCGGCGGCTGATTCACTGGCTTCAAACTCGTGATTCAGACTGTCGTAGGCCCGTTTCAGATCGCTCTCTTCCAGATTGATAACAGAGGCGAATTGATCCAGCGCCGATTGAAACTGCTCTTGGGCCTCAGCCTGGGCATCACGCGCGGATTCCACCCGGTCGACCATAATGTCCCGCTTGTGAATTCCGACCTTCTCCATGGTGTCGTAGTAGACGCTGGAGCAGCCGGAAATAATCATTATTAGAGCAAAAAGCGTGTAATGACGTATTGAGAGCATGTGAACTTTTCCCCGCGTAATCTGTTAGATTGGTCAATTCTGCCATAGAGTGATCAGGTATTGCGATAATTTGGTCTGTCAACATTTATGACCTGACACTGTCCGGGTTCTCCTGAATCAGTGAATAGTGGCTATTGGACAGCTATGCAGATACAGCGGTAATGAAAAGATTCAGAGTAATCAATGGTTGAAATAGGTTATATACAGCTCAGTGAAGGATTCAAGCATGCTGTATAAGCAGAATCTCCTATTGGGTGCTCTGTTCATCCTGTTGTCGGAACTGATGTTTGCCTCGATGGGAGCGACGGTAAAGTTTGTGACGCAAACCCTGCCTAGCGATATGGCTGTATTCATGCGCAATCTGTTCGGATTGGCACTCTTGATGCCATTGGTCTGGAGTAACGGTTGGGTCAGTTTGCGCACCGAGATCTTTCATCTGCACATGTTGCGTTCGGTGGCCGGTGTTTCGGCGATGTACTGTTTTTTCTATGCCCTGGCCAACCTGCCACTGGCTGACGGTATGCTGTTGAAAATGACATCACCCCTGTTTATGCCCCTGATCGCCTGGTTCTGGCTCAGCGAACCCCTGCGTCAAAGGATACTGCTGGCCATAGGCATAGGTTTTATCGGTGTGGTTCTGGTTCTCAATCCCCAGGGGGAGTTCAGCTATATTGCCTTGGTCGGTCTGTTGGGAGGCTGTCTGGCCTCGCTGGCAAAGGTGACATTAAGACGTCTAGGGCGCAGTGAACCCTCCATACGGGTGGTATTCTATTTCGCCCTGTTGAGTACAATTATCTCATCAATTCCCATGTTCTGGAGTTGGCAGCAGCCCACATCGGCTGAATGGGGTTGGCTGGCTTTGATCGGTCTCCTGGGCACCCTCGGTCAGTTGATGCTGACCCGTGGCTATGCGATTGCATCGGCGGCCAGGGTGAGTCCCATGACCTACACCTCCGTATTGTTCGGTGCCGGGTATGGCTATCTCTTCTGGCAGGAGACCTTGACCGGACAGTTCATCATGGGGGCATTGCTGATTGCGGTTGCCGGCCTCCTGGCTATAGGCTTTCGTGAGCGTATCGATGATACCCTGGTGAGTGACCCGACCCGGCCTTAGCCTATGCTGATTCAGCCGAAATGCCCGAGAATGATTTTCAGTCCGCAAATGAACGCGAATAAACGCAAAGGGTTGTCTTGCGTAGGGTGCGGTTTGTCGCACCAATCTATAAGCATCAGTATGGCGCTTGTGGATCCGGATGGTTAAACGGTGCGGCAAGCCGCACCCTACTCAAGAATCGACTGGCATGGGAATGAGCAATAAAACACCTTCGCTTAATTCCTATGTAAGATAACCATTCGCGTTAATTTGCGGACTGACTCCGCTTTAGATCTTGCTTTCAAAGGCTGTTTCCAGGCGGTCACTGGGTTAGAATGGCCCCATGTCAATGAACTGGTCTCAATTACTCTCGCATAAGCGCCTCGGTTCGAGTGATCACTCAGTAGCCAGCACTTCCCGTACGGATTTTCAGCGTGACCTGGACAGGATCGTTTTCTCCTCCGCATTCAGGCGTATGCAGGATAAGACACAGATCTTTCCCCTCTCCAAAGTCGACTATGTCCGCACGCGTTTGACCCACAGCCTGGAGTCTTCCAGTGTCGGTCGCTCCCTGGGGACCCTGGTTGGAGAGCAGATCATCGCCCGTCACCAGCTGCAGCAGAATGAAGCCTCCGATTTTGGTGATATCTGTGCCGCTGCCTGTCTGGCCCACGACATCGGTAATCCCCCATTCGGCCACTCCGGCGAAGATGCCATTCGTCACTGGGCGGAAACCGGTGAATACGGCAAACAGCGTGTTGCCGTATTGCAAGGCAGCCAGCGTGAGGACTTCCTCAATTTTGAAGGCAATTCACAGGGCTTTCGTGTCTTGACCCGCCTGCAGAACAGGGATAATACCGGTGGTTTGCAGCTGACCTGTGCCACACTTGCCGCATTCACCAAGTATCCCCGGGAATCCTGTATCGGAAATGGGCGCTTCCAGGGAGTTAGTGCAAAAAAACCTGGTTTCACGGTGGAGGATCAGGCACTCTTCCGTGAGGTGGCCGAGACCGTGGGGTTGTTGCGGCGGGATCCGGTATTGGCCATCTGGCATCGCCATCCTCTGGCCTTCCTGGTGGAGGCGGCTGACGATATCTGTTATCGGGTCATCGATATAGAGGATGGCTATCGCCTGGGGCATCTGAGCTTCCAGGAGGCGATGGAGCTGTTCAGTGCGGTGTTGCCTGATTCACCCGCACGACAGAATCGGTTGAAGCGTATCACCGGCGCTAAAGAGAAGATCGAGTTTTTACGCGCCAAGGTGATCAGCCAGGCGATTAGCGAGATCCTGAGCTGCTTTCTCGATTATGAACAGGCGATCCTTGCAGGTCAGTTCGATCAGCCGTTAATGAGTCAGATTCCACATCGTAGGGAGATGGATCGTCTGATTGAGGTCGCCCATGAAAAGATCTATATCGCCCCGGAGGTGATTGAAATCGAGACTGCGGGATTCCAGGTGATCAGCGAACTGCTGGAGCGTTTCATACCTATCATCGATGACGTGGCAGCCCATGGAGAACGTGCCAGTCCACGCAGCCAGATGATGATCCGGCTGATACCGGAACAGTTCATCGGTCCACAGGCCATGCCCGCAAAAGATGATTACATGCGGCTTTTGAGACTGACCGATTTTGTCTCCGGTATGACCGATTCTTATGCGGTTTCCCTGTATAAAAAGGTCACGGGTATCTCATTGCCGGGGTGAGACCCATGGCGTCTGACGCCAAACAAGCTGCATAAAGTGACTGGATGGACACCTGGTTTGGTTATATAGATTTGCATTTTACATGAGCGGAATCTCAAGGATGCGTTTGATGAAGCTGTTAAAGACTATTTTACGCGGTCATATCGTGGGTGGCGCGATTACTTTTTTAATCGTAATCACCGCTGGCGAAGTGATTGTGGAATTGATGCGCATGAATCAGCTGGAACAACAGCGGATCGAGGTGGTTAACAGACTGGCCATGATGCGTGCGGGTCTGGAAACAGAAATCAATTCCACGCTCCACCTCACCAGAGGATTGATCGCCTATGTGGCAATCAATCCGGATCTGGACAGCAATACCTTCGATCTGCTGTCCAGCGAAATCACCTCGGTCGGCCGGAATATCCGTAATATTGGTCTTGCCAGAGACAATATCATCACGCATCTCTTTCCTTTGGCGGGAAACGAGGCCGCCCTCGGTCTGGAGTATGAAAAAAGTCCTCAGCAATGGCCTGCGATCAAGCGCGCCATCGAGATGGGTGGCACCACTGTTGCCGGCCCGGTATCACTGGTTCAGGGGGGGGAGGCCTTTATTGCCCGCACGCCGATCTATACACGCAGTGGGCTGGGTGGACATCTGGCAGATCATAAACCCGCCTACTGGGGGCTGGCCTCGATTGTCATCGATATCCCCACCCTGTTCAGCACAGCTGGTGTCGCAACCGAAAAGGATGGTATTCAGTATGCCTTGCGGGGCAGGGATTCGCTTGGTGAGAAGGGTGAATTGATCTTTGGTGATCGGGCATTGTTTGAACAGGACTCTGTGCTGCAACCGGTGATTCTTCCAAACGGATCTTGGCAGATCGGAGCTCGGCCGGTTGGCGGATGGCAGGTGAACAAGATCTGGTATTGGGCAATGCGGCTCACCGGGTGGTTGGCGGCCCTGCTGGTCGGGATCCTGATCGCGGCCCTGTTGCGGGCGCGCCTGATCAATAAACTGTTGGCTCTACATGACCATCTGACCGGACTGCCGAACCGGCGGCTGCTGGAGGACAGGTTTGAAAATATCCTGGCTCGCAATCAGCGCAAAGCAACCAAGGTTGGTGTTTTCTATATCGATCTGGATGGATTTAAAGGGATCAATGACCAGTTTGGACATAAGGTAGGCGATGGACTCTTGCTTGAGGTGGCTAAACGCCTGCAAGCCAGTACCCGCGCATATGATACGGTCGCCCGCATCGGTGGTGACGAGTTCATCGTCTTGGCCGATGAAATCAGAGACAGTGGCGGATTTAAACAGATGTTCGATCATCTGTTATCGAACCTTAGAGGTGATGTCTATGTGGAGGGTCATCGACTGGAATTGCGGGCCAGCGTCGGTTCGGCACTCTATCCCGATGATGGGGATGATATGGACAAGCTGTTGAAGGCTGCCGATCAAAAGATGTATCAACACAAACAACATGGCAAGGTCTATCGTATGGACTTCAATAGGTAGCTACCCGCGAATATTATTTCAATACGTAGGGTGCGGCTTGCCCCACCGTTTAACTGTAAAGGTGGGGCAGGGCCCCACCCTACTCAAGAATCGGCTGGCATCGGAATGAGCAAAAAAA
>NATW01000176.1 GCA_003094555.1 gamma proteobacterium symbiont of Ctena orbiculata | reverse complement strand
AGGTTTAAATATTCCGGCATGTCTGCATCATCAAGATCGCTGAACTGTTCACTGGCAACCGCTGCAGTCATACTAAGCCCACCGGTAATCCGCTCAAAAACGAATCGCACCTTGCCAGTCATTTGTTGATCAAAACAGATCGCCTTCAATATTTCCTTAACCAGGCGATACAGAATCGCTTTACGCTCTGTAGAGATATCTTCTTCCTCGAGCAAGAACTCGACCACTACCTCTAAGCCTGTCATCTCAGTATGGCACTCTGAAACCAATGAGTTCAGTGCCGCCTTCAGACCAAAATCGTCAAGACTCGGCGGACGCAGATCGATTGCAACCGATCTGATTTTATGGGCAGCGTTCTGCAGCATTGGCACGATTTCCATGGAGATTTGGTTGACCTCACCCTCTTCTTCCTGCTGATTGAGAGTCAACATATATTTTTCCAGCTGCATCTTGACGCCGGACAGGGTTTGCACCACATCTTCATGCAGATCGAATGCTATGCGCTTCTTCTCATCTTCCTGAGCGTTAATCATCTTGGCAGTGAGAAATTCCAGTAGCGCCTTTTTCTCTCTTGTGATCCTGTTCTGATCTTCAATTATCCGTTCAGACCGCTTGATATGCATCAGCAGAAAGGTATACAGAAAAAGCATCAGCAACAAAGTTGTCAACATCAGGATAATGATTGTTCTCATCGCATGACTGATGTAGTCGCTGATATCGTAATAGATCTCCATTACTCCCAGTACTGGCGAGTTATCATCTACCCGAATTGGGACATACGTCTGCACCAGATTGACATCCCTATCGTTGTCGCTGAAAAGTGTAAAACTGTCACGATAATTTAAAACAGTTCGCGGAAAGCCTGCCATGGCTGATTTAAAACCATCGTTGTCTTCGTCATCATCATCGTAGGCTTTCGGATCGGAGGAGTACGCCACTTGCCCTTTTGTATCGTACAGCTTTACCCTGTCCACATTGGTGTTCTTGATCATTTTATGTATGGCACGCGCGAGCAAAGGATCGAATGGCATCTCACCCCGTTTCTTTTTGTTGAGCTTGATGAGATTCAGGTACATCACAAAGTGATCATTAAGCGCATACTCAGTGGCAATGGTCAGCGATTCGTTGCTCTGTTTCGCAGACTCTTGAATTATGCGTGATGATTCGTAGCGGAAAAGGAGAAGGATGATGGTGGCTATCAGGAGAATGGCGATAAAACTCGTGACACCGTAGCGCTTGGCTAGTTGATAGTCCGGTCCATAGACCTTGGCGTTTTCATCGTTATTGTTGGCCATTGCTGATGTCATCTTTCACGTATAGAGCTGTTTTTACTTCTCTAAACATAGATTATGGGGTTATCCACTCGGTAATATTCCGTATTCCTCCTTTTCCGTCAACTTTTGCGAGATAATATCCTCTGGACACAAAACGCTGATCTGGCGCCATACCTATTCTCGGGTAGATGGATGTATAGGGCAGGTCATCGATCATATGCTCAATCTTTTCGATGAAGTAGTCGCGAAAGAAATAGCCGCGAATATGTTTTGTGGCGTCTCCTGCCACCTTAAGTGCAAAATAGGCGTTGGCCTGAATCTCTCTTGTAGCAGAATTGTAGATTCTCTTGGCTTTGAACCACCCAGTCGATCGCAACAGCAGCCTGTTCAGATGGCCGGGCATTTCTGAGCTATGCACGAATACAAGGGATTTCTCTATTTCTCGGGGTATATGCAGGCTGTCCGTTCCATAGAATTGAGTTGACAATACAACCTTGGGAGCAGTCTGCGACATAGCGGTACTGCTGAGCAGCTCATCTGAAGGACGCTTATCCAACCATAAAACCACAGTTTGCTTCGCATCCAGGCCGGAAGAGAGACCAGCGGTGTCAAGATGTTTGTCCACCGCTACATCCAGCACCTTGATACCGCTCTTCTGCAATTCAATCCGTAACGATTTGGCTGCCACTGCACTCTGTTGATCGGTATTGTCGAAAAACTGGACGACTTCGCCTGATGCGGGATTCTTCTTGATATAAGAGGCAACCGCCTCTGCCTCATGCACGGCTCCTCTGGTCATGTATATGGTATAGAAATTGTTATCATCGATCACAGGGAGTTGTGTTGTGGGAAACAGACAGGGTATGCCATAGCCTTCACAAAAATCATTGATAGATTCCCAACCTGTGGGCACAAGACCATTGATCAAAGCGAATACAGGCTGTTGCGTATAGTAGGCGTCCAATTGAGCCGGCCAGGTCTCTTTCTCACCCTTTAACTCCCAGGTATGGATCTGCCACTTTCTGTAGGGCTCAAACAACCATGCCTTATGCCACGGGGCATTTTTCGCTCTTTTGCTCTCATATCTTGTTTCTATATTCTTCTGCTGGACATATTGCTCCATCACATCAAGCAGAGCCTTATTGTCCGTCGCGTTATTCGACGACAAAATAATCGTTGCAAAGTGAATGGTATCTTCGGTAACACCTGGGGATGGCGTTTTCGACAAAGTATTGACATACGCCATGAGCCCGTCCAACGCCTGGCCATCGATCTCATACCTGGGCATGAATGGATCCAAAGGATCACCATTGGCATCTATACCATCCCTGATCGCCTTCATCAGGGTTTCTTTTGTATAAGCCTCGCGGTAGGTTGGAGGTTCTGGTGGTTTACTGGTTGGAATTCTCAAAGGCTTGAATAACACGCTGCCGGCAATCGCCGGTACCACCTGCTGACCTTCGGTCGACCCCAGTCCGCTCCTTCGGTGGCAGGTTTCACAAATCAACTGATCGCCTTCCACGGCGATATCGCCCTGGATTGTCGCTTTTACCAGTTTGCCGTTAGGCAGGATACCTTTGCTATACAGCTCCTTCCCGACGACATAGTCCCGGGAACCCACCTCAACATCATTAAAGGATGCAGTTGAGTAGAAAAAAGTACAAGCGATGATCGATAATCGTGCAATCCCTTTGAGATAATTACTCATTGGCTTCCTGCTGTTATTTTACGGTATTCCATTACAATATCCTCAGCACTGGCCAGGCCATTGATACGAGTCCACTGTTCCCCGTTTCGATCGCGTATGAGGGTGATTGGTTCATGGTTCATTTTTGAACCACGGAAGATATCAAAGGCCTTCTCCACCGTTACCACATCCTGGTAGCTTCCTGTAAAGAACTGCCATTGATCACCGGCCTTAAACCGTTTCGAATACTTCATCAGTTGTTCCGGCGTATCGTAATCAGGATCGATGGTAATCGAGACCATATCAATCCTGTCGCTCTCTTCCCCGAGAATCTCCTGAACCTGGTGAAAACTGGCCGAAAGGACAGGGCAGATGGTCGTGCAGGTGGTAAATATGAAATTCAACATGATCGGCTTATCGCTATTCAGCACATCAGCCAATCGCTTCTGTTCTCCTCTGTGTGAAGTCAACTCCACATCAGGAACTGAGTAACTCGCAGAATTCAGCTTATAGTTCCTGCTCTCCATCATTTTCATATGCTTGGCATGGTCATGATGGGAATGGTCATCCATGTTTGCTACCAGCTTGAAGCGCTCACCAAGAGTCGGGCTTTTGGTCGGTTTCGTTACGCAGTCCATTTTGAATGGTGGGATGAAGCTCGGCTTGTCATTTTCAGACTTCGCGATGCTCGGTAGCTCCTCTGCGACTCCATTCAGCGAAGTGGATAGTACACATGAGAACACCAGAGTCTTTAGCATGAGACGTAAACTATTGTTTAACGACTCACTTCTCCACGATTTTTTCGACATCATTACCACCTTCTATCGAAAGGATCCACCGCCGCTGTTTATCGTTGTAGAAATAATCTCCGCAATAGGGAGTAATCATACAATCGACTGTATTGGAAGCCGATAACCAGCAACAGCATAAGCAACAGCAGGTCAAGACTACCCCCGCCACCGCCGCCTCCGGAGCCACCACCGGAACTTGACTCGTCGTCAACGATGGTCAAGGTCAGGGTACCATTGTTGGCATCGATGACAGCAGTGCCAGTTGCATTACCAAGTGTGAAGGTAATGGTTCTATTGCCATCGGTTACAGTATTGTCAAGGATCTGGACTGTGACAACCTTTTCAGTTTCACCATCATTGAACTGCAGGGTTCCAGTGGTGACGTTGTAATCGGTACCCGCCACCGCATCTGAGGAGGCTGCAGAAAGATCAACACTAATGGTGCCTGAGGTTGAAGTGGCTCGAGTAATGGTGATGGTTGCAGTGTCCGAGTCTTCACTGGCAGAGAGACTGTTCACCGAAAAACCGAGTACTGCGGAAGCGGATTGCGCCTCATCATCAGTGATAGTGAGGAAAGATTGACTCTGTCCACCCAGCACTGCACCACCCTGTACATTGGTTAGTACCAGATTGACCAGTTCATCCCCTTCCAGATTGGTGTCATCGATTATTTGAACATCGAACGATTTGCTGCCCGATTCACCGTCAGCATAACTGATACTGCCGGTAGCAAAGGTATAGTCTGACGACGCCACCGCGGTGTTATCCAAAGTGGCATAATCAACCGATACAGCTCCGGTGGATCCGCCACTGCGGGTTACGGATATTGTGACGCTGGTTCCATCCTCGGAAACGGTGTAGTTCCCGGCAGAAAAATCCAAGGCGCCACCTGCTGGAGGATCATCATCGTCAGCGAGTGTGATCGTCGCTGAAGACGGACTCCCTAGAACGGCGCCGAAGGGATCACTGAGGGACAGATTAATTGTTTCGCTGCCCTCGAAATCCGCATCGTCGGCAAGCATCACATCGAAGCCCTGTGAAATCTCCCCTTCCGCGAATGAGAGCGTGCCGCTGGCTACGGAATAGTCGCTGCCAGCCATGGCGGTACCGTCACTGGTGGCGTAATTGACCAAAACCGCGCCGCTGCTGCCGCCCTGACGTACCACATTGATCCTGATACTACCGTCAAACTCATTCGCTGAAAAACCATCCAGCTCGAAGACCAAGGTGCCTGAGGCAGGTGCTTGCTCATCGTCCTGAAGTGCGAGTACAGCACTTCCCACATTTCCGATCACGGCACCGCCACCCGGATTACTCAACTGTAAAGAGACAGTCTCGTCACCCTCATAGCTGTTGTCATCGAGAACCGAAACCTGGAATGAGCTGGATGTCACCCCGTCTGCAAAGGTGAGACTGCCGCTGGCTGCGGTGTAGTCACTGCCTGCGGTGGCGGTACCGTCCGCAGTGGCATAATCCACCGTTACCGTTCCGCTGCTGCCACCGCTACGTGCGACTGTTATGGTGGCAACCATCCCGTTCTCTACCTGCTCAAAACTGGATAATCCGAATTGAAGACTGCCCGCGGCTGGTGCGGAATCATCGCTTTCGATGGTTACATTCGCTGACGAAGTTGTACCCAGAACCGCTCCCCCGGCAGGAGCACTGAGGGTGACATTGAACACTTCATCATTTTCATATGCACTGTCATCGGTAACCGGTATTCGGCAGTTCTGCAGGGTCTCGCCTGCTGCAAAGTTGATTGTGCTTTGTGTCGCCACGTAGTCGCTGCCAGCCGTGGCGCTGGAATCCGTGGTAGTGCAGGTGACACTGACAGCCCCCATGCTACCGCTGATTCTTACCACAGGAATTGCGATCTCAGTGGCAGTTTCAGAAACACTGTACGCAGAACCGCTGAACTGAATGCTGCCCATGGCCGGTGTAGGTTCATCATCCACGATATGGACTTCCGCGAAGTCTCCGGCACCGAGTGAAACACTGACTGCATTGCTCAAACTGAGGATAATTGATTCGGTACCCTCTTGTAATGCATCGTCAAGGATGTCTATGGTAAAAGTGCCGCTGATCTGGGCGTCGGTAAAGGCCAGAGATCCGGATGTGGCTGTATAATCACTCCCTGCAGTAGCCGTACCGTCACTGACGCTGTAGTCGACAGATCCGGCACCGACACTGCCGCCGTTTCTCTGCACACTGACGGTCAGACTCCCGGCATCCTCACCCACTTGATAGTTTGAGCCACTGAATTCCACACTGCCGAAGGGCTGTGCATCGTTTTCCGTGAGCGTCAAGGTAGCGGTATTGAGCGCACCAACACTGCTGCCGGTGAGCAGAAGACCGACGGTCTCGTCACCTTCGAAAATGGCATCATCGAGCAACTCAACGGTAAACTGTTTGCTGGTTTCGCCCTCCGCGAAGTCAAGTGTACCGGAGGTTGCGGTAAAGTCCTGACCTGGCGTCGCTGTTCCGTCACCGGTGGTGGCGTAATCGATTGAGAGCGCGCCGCTGCTGCCACCGGAGCGTGTCACGGTGATTGCGGCGGAACCCGCATTTTCGCTGGCGTTGTAACTCACACTGCTGAATTGTAGATTCTGCCCAGGGAAGGCCCCGGCTTGTGCGGCTATGGTGAAATCGTCGGAAAAGAAGATGCGAATATCATCGCCAATCGTATCCGCGGTATCGATCAGCAGGGTTGTGAATCCACCGTCGTCGATGAATCCGAGAAATGTCCAGTCAAACACGCTGGATTGCTGTCCTGTGAAATCGACCGCATCCCCATCCGTAGTGAAGACTATTTCGGGACCACCGGAACTCCGAAACCAGCCTCCAACACCATACAGCGTAATGCCGTTGGCGGTCAGAGTGATATTGTCAGGCGTCAAATGGGCATTATCCTGATCTACCGCAAACAGAATATAGCTGCCTTCGTGGGTATCCCCACCTCCTGTACTGGTCCTGATGCCCGCAACCTCATTCGAAGTGGCCCCCCAGGTGATGCTTTGATTTGTAACAGTCAGCTGAGGCGTTGTTCGGGTATTGTTCCATGCATCCCCTTCAAAGCTCTCGGTTGCCAGATCGACTGAGACCGTTTGAAGTGCATTGAGGTCCTGGATGTACTGCGCTTCCGCGGTTGCATCACAGCAATAGACAGTCACTGCCGCTCCACTTTGAAATGGAACCAGCAACATGAGCAGAGGTAAAAAACGAACCACGGATTTTATATCAAGCATAGCTCCATCTCTTAGTGAAATTACTGAACCTTCAAATGCTTGGCTGTGAAGCCACCGATAACCATGGTCACCTTCTGACCCGACTTGACGTGGGCATCAGGATTACCGAACACCATATAGTAGGTCTTGTTGGGTTTGATGTTTTGACCCCGATTGGTGGTTCTGAATCCACCTACCTTGGCCGCCATGGGTATTGGTAGTTTAGCATTGGAACGCTCAACCACCAGATGCGGTTTTATCCTGTGATCGAAAAAGGACTTCGATTTCTCTACATCCAACACGCGAAACCGAAAATCGATCATATAGCCAGCAGCGGTTAACCTCAGGCTAACCAGCTCGATGCCCCACTTGTCTGCGAACTCCTTTGCCAATTCATCACTTACCAGTTCAGGCAGTGGGACCTTGGGCGCAACGGGTGGCTTCCACTTGGCTACAACCTTTTGTCCTGTCTCAGCCCCCTTCACCGGCAGCGGTGACTCGGCACCCTCTGCGATAGAAGAAGTCAGGAAAAACAGGAGGGACATGCAGAGTAACAGGACGAACAGAACAATGATCGGATTACCCTGGGGTAACAACTCCTCATCATCCTGCTTTACTTGATAACCATCTTTACTGCTATCGATTTTCATATGCTGTTGATTATACATGCTAAATAAGAAAAAACCGCCACCCCTCCCTAACAGAGGCGTGGCGGCTGTTACTCAGCTAGTCGACTACACTGATCGTCACATTATTATAGGTAATGACAGTGATACTGGTATCGGGGTTAACAACATGGGCCTCGATACGGATCTTGTCACTAACACCGTTGACAGGGGGTGAATCGCCCCGCGGTCCGTCGATGCCTACATCGTTGATCAGGATTCTCCAGCTATTCTCGTCAAAGACAGTGCCATTATCATTATTCCCGTCGATATCCGCTGGGGTATTGATCGGGATAGGATCGGCAACGCCTTCTCTGATGATGAACGCGTAGATCTCAGTGCCTAGCGGAATCACCGTGGGATCTACAGTACCTTCAATCCGCCAATCGTCATTGGCTGGATTACCGCCGACCTCGATACCGCCATCTTCGTTCAGGTTGAATCCCGCTTTCTCCACGGCGATTTGTCTGACCAGATCCACCTGAGCAATGTTACTCGTCGCACCGGTGTCATCTGTAATCTGATACTCCAGCGTGGCGATAATGCCCGTATCGGTATTGTCAATCTCGAAATTGACGGTTCCGTCATCCGCCAATGATGGCGTCAGATTATCCGGATCATTCACTTCGGTCAGCGTCTGCGGCGGGATATAGGTATCGTTATCGAGCACGCCAGGAGCCGGGATCTCATACAACGCATTGACGAGCTCACCTTCAAAGGTAAAGATCGTATCGACCGGCGTATCCAGAATGAACGTGTCATTGACTGCCGTCGGTGCTGTCTGAGGATTGACGCTGATAGTCACTGTCACAGCAGTTGCACTGTCGTCCACACCGTCATTTGCCACATAAGTGAATGAGTCATCACCTGTGACACCCGGACAGATGGTATTGGTATCCGGCAATGTGCTGTTCCAACCCGGAATCGGTTCATAGTGGAATGAACCGTCAGCGTTGAGCACAAATGCGTTGGCCCCATTCGGTCCGGTAGTCCAGGCACAGCTTGGGCCGCTCACCAGCACTGCAGTCAGCGGATCGTCTTCCGGGTCTGTATCATTGACCAGGACGCCCGGCGCCGCTTCATCGAGCACTGCGTTTTGAGCCATCACAAAGCTGTCAGCAACTGCAACCGGTGGATCAGCCACGGGATTAACCGTGATGGTCACCGTGGCAGGCAGACTGTCGACGCCGTTATTCACCACATACTGAAAACTGTCGGTACCGTTAAAGTCGACAAACGGCTCATAGTCGAACGAACCATCGCTATTGAGGACAAAGTTGGCGGCATTGGATGGTCCGCTACCGGCAACCAATACGGCCGTCTCGGTTCCTGCCAAGGGTCCGCTGGCACTATCCGTATCGTTGGCCAGCACACCCGTCAGTGCATCGACGTTCAGGATTGTGTCTTCATCCGTTGCATATAAGGGATCGTCATTGGCTATTGCGGGGTCACCCGGCAGATCCACATTGATGGTGACTGTCACCGGTGCAGAGTCTGGGTTCACACCATCAGACACTGTATAGGTGAAGGTCTTGTCGAAAGGTATGGTTGCCGGTAACGGGTCAGGCGGTGTGTAGGTACAATCGCCCAGCACCAGATCGGGACAGCTCACCACACCTGCATCCAGATCCGTGGCTGCATTCACATCCACTGAAGCGACCGACAGGGTGTCGTTTTCAGCATCTGTGTCGTTGGGCAGCACCAGATCCGTGTAGAGGTTGAAGTTGGTGGGCACATTTGTCACAGCGGCTAAAACATCATCAGCTGGAACTGGTGTAATGTTCTTAACTGCATTAATGGTTACTGTGGAAGTTGTTTCAGCTGATTGTGAATCAGTCACAACATAGTCACGAGTGACGCTAATAGGTGAAGTCCAAGCCGTATTCGGAGTTGCTTGAAGTACATTAAAAGTACAATCACCTGCAAAGTCGCAAGATATAACCAGCCCCAGATCAACTGATATTGAACCAGACAACACTCCTGCACCAATGGTATTTGGTGGAACTATACTGATAGTTGGTAAACCAAGACTACCACCTTCCGGATCAGAGTCATTAGCCACTAAATTAATTGGATCAGCCGGATAGCTAGTACCCTCTATCGGGATCTCAGGTATTTGTATTGTAACCACGTCAGGTACAGCAACCGGAGGCTGATTGGCACCCTGGGTAAAGCTGATGAAACGCAGCATACCACCGGTTGTATCGCCCACGGCCTCATTGTCCGGATCGCTCGGATTGGTCATGTAGCCATTACCGTCATAGATTGCATACCTGTCTGCAACGGCAGGATTGACAATCACATCCTTGGTCTTGAGGGGGGGCAGGCCGATGGAGTACTGCTGAATCGGTGCAGGCGTGGTGGTATTGGCCACACTGTCCTGCCAATTGTACTGTATGCCGTCCTCGCCATGGATGGTGCCATAGAGACCCTGCAGCACAGGTACGTGCTTCTCGGTTGTGGCGCTTGCGAAACGGATCAGATTAGGCTGATTGGTGGCCATGCCCAATATATCCGGCGTGGTGCCGGGCACATAGGGTTCACCGTTGATCAGGAACCAGCTTGGATGGCGATCAATGGCTGTCTCGAGGGTACCCGCTACCACCGCTGCGTTAAATGCCGGGTCGATATCACTGTAGAAGAGGGTGGTATCGGAAGCGTACGGCACACCTTCATAGACTTCACCGGGGATGAAATCCTTGGTAACCGCTCCAAACAGTCCCATGTAGAGCTGCTTCTGGGGATGGGTGCCCGTATGATAGATGAAGGTGCCGGTTTCGTTAATGGGATTGGCACGGAAGTTGGTCCATCGGTAACTCCTGGCGCCACCATTTGCTGCAGCCTCTCTGCCGTAGGAGCGCATTTTCTGGTTCATACCATTTCGATTACCGATCCTCAGCGTACCGTTCGGACGGACAAAGGTCGGACCGTTATTATTATTCGACCAAGGCAGTTCTTGACCGGGTATCACGATAGAGGTTGCTTCGGGCAAACCATTGGAGAGGAAAATCCTCAACTGATTGTCGGTGGACGGCATGCTCAGCTGCGGTCCCGGAACAGCGGGATCAGGCAACCCGTCCACGCACAACTGGCGTGCAGCCGCATCGCCCGCTTCATAACAATCACCAACATTGTTGGCACCGTTATCGGGATCGATAACATACCCCCACATAGGAACCGTCGTTTCCAAGGGTGTACCTGGCATCAGCACCTTATCGTATTGCTTTGCCGCGAGATAGTAGTCGATAGCGCCCGCTTGCCCGGCAGCCATGGCCAATGCACAGGCGGCGACGATCGGTTTGATTCTCAGCTTCATGATATTAGACCTTTTCATGTTCGTGCACTCCCGCGCTTATTCGATGGGTGTACCGGGAGGTAACACAACCACGGCTCCCAGGCTTCCGCCAGGGAAGATATCGAATGTGGTCAGCTCTTTTTCCGCATGGGAGTGCCATACCAGAAAGTAGCCGCCGAAGGGGTTGAGTCCGCCCTCGCCCACCGGCAGATCACCGGTATCGCCAAGGAATGGGCTGCCACTCCACCAACCACCCAGGGTAAGATCACCCACACCAGGCAGAGTGACTGGCAGGGGTTTTCCGTGATCTGGGCAATATTCGTGATCATAGGTCGACCCGAACTCGGCATCGCCAAAACCATCACCGTCATTATCAATACAGACATGCGCGGTATCATGGCCGTAGATATCCCAGTTCAAACCCTTACCGGTCCATGTCCAGATGGCATCCACGGTCTGTTTCGGCGCGGAGTTGATGGTGTTGTCGGAACGTCCCAGGTCGGAGACCAGGCCATCTGAAGTGAGCATCTTGCCGTCGCGGCCGATGATTCTCAGATTCTCGCCATGGTAGTGCATGGGGTGGGAATCATGACCGGCGTTGACATTGCGCACCAACACCTTGTCCCCCGGGTGGGCCAGCGCCAGTGATTCATATGGCTGGTTGGGAAACAGGGAGTTGTAATCGCCCTGAAAGAGGTCGGGAAAGACACGCCCGTTGATGAACCAGATCTTGGCGTGACGATCCGCATTGGTGAAGTGGGCAAAGTGACCCTTCTCCATCTGAATGTGGATATCCGGATCGATCTCTGTCATCAGGTAGAGGTTTTCCTGATCGTAGTCGGTACCCGTTCCAGCGCCGTAGGCGGTGCGACTGCCGTCGGCAGGTCTAACGATCATGACCCCCAGCAGACCCATTTCGGTGTGCAGTCCGGGACTGTCGCCATTCAGACTGTGGTAGACATAGGTGCCTGGAGAGCCCGCAGTGAAGGTATAAGTGACCGTTTGGTTCAGGTCAGCCGCATTGGTGACCAGACCGGCACTTCCCCCCGAGGCTGTCACACGATGACCGGCAACCACAATCGATACCGGATCGGGCACGCCATAGTTGGTCATGTTGATGGTAACCGCTTCACCCTCGGTGACGATCAGGGTTGGCGCAGGATATTGGGGTAAGGCATAACCGTCACCCTGAGCAGGGTGTGTACTGCCCGCGCCCATGTCCATGTCACCGAATCCCCACATATAGAGGCTGGTACCCTCCGGCAGGTTCATATTGAAGGGAAACGCATACAGATTGAACGCACCACTGGGGGTCGCTTGGGTAAGACCGCGGATATCGTGCACGGCCTGAGCCTGAGGCACGGCCAGCAAGCTGCTGAGTCCCAATAACAGGAGGCCCATGAGCCGTCCAGGTTGTTTGAGTAGTCTTTTCATTAATCTCATCTCCTAGTTCGGCTTGCCTCAGTTGACGACGATCTCTGTGATCATGCCGCCATCCAACTGCGTTGCATTACTCATCTGGTGGACTTCTGTGGCATGCAGGAAGTAGGTGCCTGGCGCCACGTCGGCGGTATCGATAATCACATCGGTGGTCTCGCCGCCGCCGAAGTTGAGCGAAGCTGTTTCACGATAGAGATTCTTACCATCGCTACCCCGCATCTGACGCGCACCGGTACCGACAAGCTTCATCTTCAGACCCATGGCAGTGATGGTCCAGAAGCGGTCCAGACCGACATTCGACAGGCGCAGTAACAGCCGCTGACCCTGGTCGACTTCAATCACCGAATCCATGGTTTGGGTGGGATCGCCGTTGTTGAGTACCTCACCCGGATTACCGGTCACCTTACCTGCCGGGTGACCCGCAACAGGCGCTGTGTTGTCCGTCGGCGCCGGCAGGTCTCCGGGTCTTACCGTATCCGGATAACCCCGGCCGTTGATCTGGGGATAGTTACCGTGCAGGAGCGCAAAAGGCAGCGGTTGCACAAACAGGCTGGCATCATGGAATTCCGCATCGAAACTGGAGAACTGCAGCGCCACTTCCACATCCCAGGCCGTGGTACCATCGCCATCGTTATAGACATAGCCTCCCGGCCCCGTTGCATTACCGCCTCGCTGGGAAACAGGACAGGCCCCGGTGGATACGCCATTCTCATCAACACAGCCGCTCATATCTTGCGCGGGATGCACATACAGGTTGGCCAACATGCCCATCTCCATATGCTCGGTCGCCTCCACATGACAGTGGTAGATATAGGTGCCGGGCTCGACGATGTTGTAGTAGTAGGTCAGGGTCGAACCCATGTTGATTGAGATCGAGACCTCCGGCACGCCGTCGAATGCCGCCGACGCATTGGGAAAACCATGGAAATGGACCGTATGGGGATCGAACAGATCCGGGCGCATCACTGTTCCCACATTGGTCAGGCTGAGAAAGAACTCATCACCCTGGTCCAACTCGATAGTGGGTCCAGGCCACTCTGCAGCGAGTATGCCGTTACCGATCACTACGTCTGGCAGATTACCACCACCCGTCTTGTCACCGAAACCGAAGGTGTATAAGGGATTACCGTCGGACATGACCGCGAAGCTGTCGCCGGCGATCAGATGCATGCATTTTGCATTCGGATGGTTCGGATCAGGATTGTCGATCACGGCATCACCATCCGTATCCCCGGGACACTGCACATTGACCACGGCACTTGCGGAACCCACGACGCCCAACAAAGTGAGAGCGATAGCGCCTGCCAGCGTGTTTTTGCTAAAGATTTTCATTGGGCGTTACTCCTCGTAATCATGTAACTGCCTGATTGGTTTACCGTAGATTCGATGACTTCTGTTTGCCCCACTCCCAGCACATAACTGGGGGTGGGGTAATGAAGGTCGCGTTCGCATGAGATTTGCATGTCACTCACTCCGTTACAGCTCATCAGCGCCGATATCAGACAGGCTTGACGTAGGCCGTGGTTGATTGTCGAAATCCACACTCAACCGACCCGTTCCTGGGGTGTTGCCACCGGCATCAACCGCATCGGAAGCCCCGGTCAGGTGGTAGTCGAACAGCGGACCTTCCGCATTACCGACAACCATGTCAGGCTCGACCAGGGACAAGGGGCCAAAGGAGACCTGGATGAAGTTACCACCCTCGTCCAGGGCTGCCGCCGTCGCCAGACCTATGGGTTCGTTGAACAGCAGTGTGTTGTCACGGCCATCATTGAAGTAGCCATTCACGAAACCGGTATTACCGGTAGTGAATGTGTTACTCGCGTGATACGGCGTACCTGCCAACAGCAGCGACTGCCTGGGATCGAGCAGATCACCAGTCACAACGATACCGTCCAATACACCCAGGTCCCTTGAAACCGCATCAAAGTCAGGTGCGTAGGTAGCGATATCACAGGTCGTATCACTGGTCGGATCGGTCGGTGTCAGACAGGTGACCGGAACCAGTGTGTTTTCAACCACCGGCGTACCGGCAACATCGTAGTTGGTCCAGAAGAACGAACGGTTGTGATAGATAATGCTGTCACGCAGAACCGGATCGGAGAAGCGGGAGCGCTGATCTTCTCTAGCACCCAGGACGCCATCTTCCAGAAACACATCGCCATTGTCTTCGTCGATGTTCAACAACTGAGCCATCACGGTACCATGCAGTCGCGAGACGATACCTGCAGGCAGCGGAGTCGACTGGTTGGGTGAGTTGGTAGCGAAGGCTTGAGAGCCGGTCGACGTCGAGTCGTTGTTGGCAACAGTGTTGTTGCGGATAAAGGTCCTTGGCGCATCCAACAGTGATATACCGCCACCGGCCACACCCGCAACGTTGTTATCGATCATATTGTTGTAGACACCGACGCCGTACCAGGAACCGAATGAGTCCGTGTTCTGACCGATATCCTGACCATTGATGCTATCCAGCATGATACCGCCGCCATCACCGGCGCCAGCCAGGTTACCGCGAATCAGATTGGCATCAATGGTTACGTTACCGCTGCCGGGGGACAACATCAGACCGGTTTCAGCCTCGGGTATCAGCGCAATCTGGCCACCGATATAGATACCACCACCTGCGGGTGAACTGCCGGGGGTCTGGCGGAAGGTCTCGTTGAAGATAATGGTGTTGTCTTCAATGATGCCGCCTCTGGAGAGACCCAGATGGGCGATACCGCCACCGTTACCCTGGCTGAAGTTGCCGCAGATCCAGTTGTTCTGCACCCGGTAGGCATCGGCGCCCGTATACAGCGAGATACCGCCACCCGATCCGTTCAGACCACCATTCTTGATGACCATGTTGTGATGGATACGGGCACGGTCGTTCTTGGCATCGTCATAGACCAGGGCGCCGACCGCTTGATTATCGTTACCGTCAACGTAACTCGGATCGTTCTCATTGGCGATGGTATGGGTCAGGTCGGGATGGCCCAGACGAATCGCACCGCCATTGAAACCCGCATTCGCGGTCAGGCGATTGTTGGAGACGCTGAGGTATTGATTATACCCATTGGCGATGATGCCGCCGCCTGTGCTCGCCCCGACGATGGTCAGACCATCGACCCGTGCACCGCGGTTGGCCAACCGGTTGAAACGATTGGGACCGTTGCGTACGCCGGCGATGAAGACACCCGCACCCTCTTCAGTGGGGAATGTGCCACCGAGAAGCCCTGCGAAACCAAACGGAGCATTGGTCTGTCCAGGCAGCTGGGTGATCATACCTTCATCCACCAGGAGCTGGCTCAGATCACGCCAGGCGATGATCTTGTCTGTGGGGGACTGTCTGGCGTTAATCGTCACCGCACCAGCTCCCCAGCCCTGTAGCTTGACGGGCTTCCACATGATCACCATCTCGTCATAGGTGCCGGGGCCAACCAGGATCATATCGCCGGCGGCCACACCATTCTGACCAAGAGTCGGATTGCCGATCGCTTCCTGAATCGATGCGAAATCTTCCGGGATGCGATGGATATCATAGAAGCCACCGTTTGGCCGAACGCCTCTCTCAGTACCGTTGTCATCCACACCGACGGTAAAGGTAACACCCAGTGGTGATTCAACGCCTCCCTGTGACACGACGAGCTGATAGTCGGCCGGTGGTACAGCCGGGATATCACCTGTCATGAAATTACCGGATGCATCGACAGAGTAGTTAAGCAGCGGATTGTAAGCGCCAAAGCCATTTGGCAGGATCTCCACCAAGAAGACCCGAGCCGCGGGCTGGAAGCTGTAATCACGGGTGATCGTCCTGTTGGCATGATCGATACCGTCCCATTCAGGATTGGGTACCACCACATTGCTGCCCATGGAGTTGATCCGGATCTGCTGACCTGGCAGCGCGAACGGACCGCCGCCACCGGTAACGCGAGTAACCGAAGAGATCATTGGCGTATTGGTGGGCGCTTCACAATCGAGAGGGAATTGACCCTCGCTGGCAAAGGCCGCAATCGGCACCACCGGAGTATCCAGATAGGTGATGGTGCCAGGCATATATTGGAAGGTGTAACAGAACTGACTGTACTGCGCATCGAAGAAGGGATCGATGATCTTGGCAGAGGCGCCATTACTGTCGATGCCATCGCCATCAGTATCCAGTGCTGGATCATAGGCCGGATTCGGGATCGGACCCGCATCGTTCATGCAAGAGATCAGCATGTTCGGCGACATACCGGAAGGCATGGGCAGATTAGCGGTGAAGGTGGAAGGCGCCAGTGCATTGAAGCGTCCCCAGCGATCCGAATAGATGCGGTTCACTTCGTTGCCGTTCCAATCATAGAAGGCGATCGGGATATGCGGCGGTGCGTACTTCTCACCAAAACTCGGTGAAGCGGCATTGAACTCATTCGCCAAGTCATTCAGGGCGATACCCGAGATATTGGCCGCTTTCGGCACATGGGTCATGAGGAAGAACTCTGCAGCGGCATTCTGACCGGCCGACAGGGGTACCTGTTTACGATCACACAGCGGTCGCGTGTCACCGGCGAAAGGTGCGAATACGCCCTCATCGCCGAGCAGACCGGGATCCACCAGATTGGTGCCGTCACCCGGATCGGTGCCGCTGCCATCCTTGGTGACCATGGTCAGGTACTGAGGGACCGTATGGCCGTCGCCCACGCAGGCGGGGGGCAGCGCCATGGCGGTTGCCGAGGCTGCATCCTGATCCTCATTGGGCTTGTACTCGTCACCGAAGTCGACGTTCTTGTGCTCCTCTCTCAGCTGCTCATAGCCAGGAGGTGTCGCCATCTCGACAATGTAGTCACCAGGCAAAATCCACTCTGCAGGAAGTCTGTCGATACCTGCGCTCGATTGACCGACCAGGGTGATTCTATCGGTATAGAAGGCGTTCAGCTTGTCTTGAATAGCCACAGGCAATGACCCGGTAGCGTACTCGTTGAAGGCGAAACCGCCATCGAACACCGCGGGACGAATCTGGTTGAAGTTACGCAGGCCGTCGAAGCAGCGATCGTCGTCAACGGGTGGATCGATCACAGAAACACCGGC
>NATW01000175.1 GCA_003094555.1 gamma proteobacterium symbiont of Ctena orbiculata | reverse complement strand
TGCAGGCCGAAGAGGAAGTGGTGCGAATCGGTGTGCTGAGTCATCGTGGTGATAAGGCCACATTGAGAATGTGGAGCCCCACTGCCCACTTTCTCAGCTACCACATACCCACCCACAAGTTTGTTATCCAGCCTTTGAAATTCGATGAGGTCAATCCGGCAGTGGAGAAAGGGGAGATCGATTTTGTGCTGGTCAATCCCGGTATCTATGTCAATCTTGAAGTCAGTTATCGTGTCTCCCGGATCGCCACACTCTATAACCGGCGCAATGATGTGCCATACAAGATTTTTGGTGGTGTCATCTTCACCCGCAAGAATCATCCGGAGATCAATACCCTCGAGGATCTACGCGGCCACACTATGATGGCGGTCGATACCACCTCTTTGGGTGGCTTTCAGATGGCGATGCGGGAGATGGTGGAGAAGGGGATAGATCCCTACAGTGATCTGAAGGCACTACGGTTTGGTGGTATACACGACCGGGTGGTGTTGGCGGTGCTCAAAGGGGAGGTCGATTTCGGCACTGTGCGTACCGACATTCTGGAGCGTATGGCAACCGCCGGCACCATCGATCTGGATGACTTTCGTATCGTCAATCCGCAAACCGTGGCTGAGTTTCCGTTCGCCCTGAGTACCCGCCTCTATCCTGAGTGGCCATTCAGTAAAGTGGCCCACACCGCTGACAGCTTGGCGCAGAAGGTGGTGGTGGCGCTGTTGAATATGCACCATGACCATGCAGCTGCCCTTGCCGGTAACTATGCCGGTTGGACCATACCCCTCGATTACCAACCGGTACACGATCTTTTCATGACTCTCAAGCTGCCGCCCTACCAGTATCTTGGCAAGTTTACCTTTTCGGATGCGATCAGCCGCTATTGGTACTGGTTTCTGGCGGGATTGATAATGCTGCTGTTCATGATTGTCATGACCCTCTGGGTAATGCGTCTCAACCAGGCGATCAAGAAGGCAAAAGAGCGCCTCGAGATGCAGCACGAACTGATACTGGATTCGGTGGCGGATGGAATCTACGGTGTCGATCTGCACGGCCGATCCACATTTTTCAATCGCGCGGCGGAACGCATCACTGGCTGGAAGGCATTCGATGTCATCGGCCGAAATCAGCATGAGATTCTCCACCATACCCATGCGGACGGCTCACCGCACAAGGCTGATGAGTGTCCGGTCTACCAGACCTTCCGTGAGAACCAGGCACGCTATGTCTCCGACGATGTCTTCTGGCACAAGGATGGCACTAGTTTTCCTGTGGAGTACAGCAGTACCCCCATATGGGATGACAGCGGCAAGACAGTGGGGAGTGTGGTGGTATTTCGTGATATAACCCGCCGGAAACGGGCCGAGGAAGAGGCGCGTCAGCATCAAATAGAACTGGCCAGGGCGGGGCGCCTGAGTACCTTGGGTGAGATGGCCTCGGGCATCGCCCATGAACTCAACCAGCCGCTGACAGCGATCTCCACCAATGCCCAGGCGAGCATCCGACTCCTGGAGACGGATAGTTCAAATATCGATGTCTGTGTCGACGTGATGGAGCGCATCACCTCTCAAGCGGATCGCGCCGGAGAGATCATTCGGCAACTGCGACGGCTTGTTCGCAAGGAGCCCTTGGAGCGTACCAAAGGTGATATCAACGATCTGGTGAATGCGGTTGCAGTATTGATCTGGCCGGATATCAGACGGGAAGAGGTAAAGCTGGAGCTTGACCTGCATCAACCCTTGCCCTCGATCCTACTGCAACCGATACAGATTGAGCAGGTGATCCTGAACCTGGCGCGAAACGCCATCGAGTCCCTCTCCGAAAAGCAAAGCGGCGAGCGAAAGCTCTATATCGGTACCCAGAACAAGGGCAACAAATCGATAGCAGTGATCGTGCGTGACAACGGGCCCGGGGTCAAACCGGAACTCGCCAATACCCTGTTTGATCCCTTCGTTACCGGAAAATCGCAAGGCATGGGTTTAGGCCTATCCATCAGTTACGGGATCATTGAGGCGCACGGTGGTAAACTCTCACTCAATCCGGCCTACGAGGAGGGCGCCGAGTTTAACTTCTATCTGCCATTTACGGAGGCGAGCTAGTGGAGCAGTCAAAACCGACAGTATTCGTCGTTGACGATGATGAAGAGGTGCGCGGCGCCCTGAAACTGCTATTCGAATCGGTTGGCTTGCCTGTTGTCTGCTATGCTTCGGCGGGTGACTACCTGGAACAATTCGATGATTCTCTGCCGGGTTGCCTGGTGGTGGATATACGTATGCCGGGTATGAGCGGACTCGATATGCAGGAGAAGCTTGCCGAGCAGCCGATTCATCCCCCTGTGATCATCATTACCGGGCATGGGGATGTGCCTATGGCGGTGCGTGCGGTACAGGCCGGGGCGGTGGATTTTATCGAAAAGCCCTTTCGTGATCAGATCCTGCTCGACAGTGTGCATCGCGCCATCGAGATGGATGCGGAGCGGCGTGGAGAGGCCTCACGTCTGTCAGAGATTCGAGAGCACCTGAATCTGCTCACGCCGCGGGAGAGGGAGGTCCTCGATCTGGTGATCAGCGGCATGCGCAACAAGAATATCTCCGAACAGCTGGGCATCACCCTCTCCACTGTCGAGGCCCACCGCTCCAGGGTCATGGAGAAGATGCAGGCCGATTCCCTGTCCCATCTGATGCGTATGATGCTTACCCTGGAAAAGGATTAAGGAAAACCATAACCAACACTCGCGTATGTTGGGATTTTAATGCTGCTACAAAGAGTTACATAATAGTACCTGCCCCATTTCATGTCCGGAGCAAGTTAATGGGGATCGACCGGCTGGATGGCTGGGAGGTAGTGGATAACAGGCGCCTTCCGGCGATTCAGCTGGTTTTTTAGTTGTGCTTTCGGAGTCCCGGATTGCTGCTGTGATAACCTTGTCGGATTCCACTTAACGATCGTGATATTACAAAAAAGTCTGAGAACCCTGCCGAGTACTTTGCGGTGGTCGATATGTTCCAGCATCCAATAACCGGAGGATCAGAGAATGACTATTTCGAGACGCGAATTTCTTCGCCTGATGGGCCTGGCTGGCGCAGCCGGTATGATGCCTTCTTCCGTCTTTGCAGCCGCCAAGCAGCCGGCCGACCTGTATGAGGTGCCGAAGTTCGGCAATCTGTCTCTGCTGCATATCACCGATACCCATGCCCAGTTGAATCCGATCTACTTCCGTGAGCCGAACGTCAACCTGGGTATCGGCTATGCCCTGAATAAGGCACCCCATCTGGTGGGAAAGCGACTGCTCGACCATTTCGGCATTACCCCAGGCAGCATTGAGGCCCATGCCTTCAGTTATCTCGACTTCGATACCGCCGCGGGCAAGTTCGGCAGGGTCGGCGGTTTTGCCCACCTGAAGACCCTGGTGCAGCGGATTCGCGACGATAGAGGTCCGGGTAACAGCCTGTTGCTGGATGGTGGGGATACCTGGCAGGGTTCAGGCACCGCCTACTGGACCCGCGGTAAAGACATGGTCGGTGCCTGCAACCGGCTCGGTGTCGATATCATGACCGGTCACTGGGAGTTCACCTACCTTGACGAAGAGGTGATCTCCAATATCGCCGACTTCAAGGGTGATTTCGTGGCGCAGAATGTCATGGTCCGCGAAGAGGCGCTGTTCGACTACAAATTTCCCGATTTCGAGGGCTTCGACGAGGATGAGGGGAATGCCTTCAAGCCCTATACGATGAAGCAGGTTGGCGGCGCCAGGGTGGCGGTGATCGGTCAGGCCTTTCCCTATACCCCGATTGCCAATCCGCAACGTTTCATTCCCGACTGGACCTTCGGCATCCAGGATGAATTGATGCAGGGCGTGGTGGATACGGTGCGTGAAAATGAGAAACCCGACCTGGTGGTGGTCCTCTCTCACAACGGTATGGACGTGGATCTGAAGATGGCATCCCGGGTCTCAGGTATCGATGTCATCTTTGGCGGACATACCCATGACGGGATGCCCGCCCCCACAGTGGTGAAGAATGCCGGCGGCAAGACCCTGGTGACCAACGCCGGTTCCAACGGTAAGTTTCTCGGTGTCATGGACCTGGATGTGAAGGGCGGCAAGGTGCGGGATTTCCGCTATCGTCTGCTGCCGATCTTTTCCAACCTGCTGCCGGCGGACAAGGAGATGCAGGCCTATATCGATGAGGTGCGTACACCCCACAAGGAGAAACTTGAGGAGAAACTGGCGGTCACCGAGGAGACCCTCTATCGCCGTGGCAACTTCAACGGTACCTTCGATCAGGTCATCTGCGATGCCCTGACCACGGTCAACGATGCCCAGATCTCCCTCTCCCCGGGTTTCCGCTGGGGTACTACAGTAATGCCGGGGCAGACCATCACCATGGACAATGTCATGGACCAGACCTGTATCACCTATCCCGAGACCTATCGCCGAGAGATGAAGGGCAGCGATATCAAGGCGATACTCGAGGATGTCTGCGACAACCTCTTCAACAAGGACCCCTATTACCAGCAGGGGGGCGACATGGTGCGGGTCGGCGGCCTCGACTACGTCTGCGAACCTGGAGCCGGCTTCGGCAAGCGCATCTCCAACATGACCCTGGACGACGGCACCAATATCGAAGCTGACAAGAACTACGTGGTCGCAGGTTGGGCAACCGTCGGCTCCAAGTCACCCGGTGAGCCGATCTGGGACACCGTGGCGAAATACCTGCGGGATCAGAAGACGGTGAAGATCAAGAAAATCAATACACCGAAACTCGTGGGTGTGAAGGATAATCCGGGGCTGGCTGACTATCTTGGATAAAAGAAGTCCGCAAATGAACGTAAATGATATGTAGGGTGCGGCTTGCCGCACCGTAAAACCATATTGGCACCTTTGTGCTAATGCTTGCTTAATGGTGCGGCAAGCCGCACCCTACACATGAAAACAAAAATTGCGTTTATTCGCGTTCATTTGTGGACAAAAAGGATGTGGTTAAAGAGTTAATCAGCGGATTGGCGATAGGTGTAACCTTTATCGCCTTTTTACCCTATATTCAATCCATCTTCAGCGGGCGGACCAAACCCCATGTCTTCTCCTGGGTGATTTGGGGCTGTACCACATTCATCGTGTTTCTCGCCCAACTGGAAGCAGGGGGCGGGGTGGGGGCCTGGCCCATCGGTATATCGGGTCTGGTTACTCTCTTTATCGCCTTTCTGGCCTATCGTAATAAAGCTGACATCACAATCACCAATTTGGATTGGACCTTTTTTACGGCTGCCATGGGTTCAATTCCTGTCTGGTACCTAACCTCGGATCCGACCTGGGCCGTTATCCTGTTGACGACTATCGATGTCATCGGCTTCGGCCCTACCATCAGGAAGGCCTTCGCCCATCCTTATGATGAGGATTTAAGGTTCTTTGCCCTGTTTGCGTTACGCAATGGCATGGTGATCATGGCATTGGAAGCGTACACATTGGCGACACTATTTTTTCCTGCAGTGATAGGGGCTGTATGCCTGCTTTTCATGACATTGATTATCTACAGAAGACGGGCTACTCCTTTAAGTTGATCCTCATATAGATTCTATTTGGCACCTCACCTTTTCCCTGGTTCCCATGCAGGAGCATGGGAACGATGGTTATAGTCAGAAAATGAACTCAAATGTTGTATTCATTTGTAGGGTGCGGCTTGCCGCATCACTGTGCTCATTTCTCGATTCCATGGCGCTTCATCTTTTCCCAAAGGTTTTTGCGCGATATACCGAGCGCATCCGCAGCCTGGCTCATTTTCCCGCCATTTTCGGTTAATGCCATGATGATTGCTTTACGTTCCGCTGTTTCAATTGAGTGCCTCAGGGTTGTCATACTGATGTTTTTGTTATCGTCTTCCTGGGTCAGCAGGTCATTGATGCTGATCCAGGGCGCATCACACAAGGTGACCGCTCTTTCGATAGCATTTTTAAGTTCACGGACATTTCCCGGAAAGGGCATGGATTGCAACTGTAACTCCACCTCTTTAGAAAGCCCTTTAATACTTTTCCCCGATTTTTTGACAAATTCAGAGGCGAACAACCTGGCGAGGTAGACAATATCTTCCCTGCGTTCCCGCAGTGGTGGGATGTCAATGTGAATGACATTGAGGCGCCAGTAGAGATCGGATCTGAATTCATTTCTCTTGATGGATTCAGCGAGAGCAACCTGGGTTGCGGCGATGATCCTGGCGTCCAGTGTGACTGTTTCCGAGCCGCCGACACGCTCGAATTCACGTTCCTGTAGAATGCGCAGTAGTTTGATCTGTATGTCGGGTGATACTTCGGCGATCTCATCGAGAAAGATTGTCCCACCTTGAGCCTGTTCAAAGCGACCGATACGTTGTTGTGTTGCCCCGGTGAAGGCCCCCTTTTCATGACCGAAGAGTTCACTTTCAATCAGGCTGGATGACAGTGCCGCACAGTTGACCTTGATCATGGGGCCATGTCGACGTTGACTATTGCGATGTATCAGGGTGGCTATCACCTCTTTACCAACCCCGGATTCACCCGTGAGCAAGACTGAACTGTCACTCTCTCCAAGACGGGCAACCAGACGTTCAATTTTGCGCATGGCTGAACTTTTGCCAAGGAATCCACTGCCAGGTTTGAAGTTGTTTTCGGTGTCTGAGTTATTGTGAGTCAATCGCCTGTCGGCACTACAGGAGAGGTGGTGTTCTATCTTGCCAATAAGGTCATTGATATCAAAGGGTTTGGCCAGATAATCAAGTGCCCCGGCCTTGACCAGGGTAACAGCATCCGATATGTCACAGTAGGCTGTCATGAGGATTACAGGAATGCCGGGAAACTGGAGAGTAATATCGCTAAACAGTTCAATGCCTGTGCCATCGGATAGGCGAATGTCCGTGACAACAAGGTCGATATCACCTTCTTCAAGCGCTTTTCTGGCGCTGGCAATGTTACTCACCGCACATACAGGAATCTGTTCCAGGTTCAACCTGTCTTCGAGTGACAGCCGCATGATTTCATCATCTTCAACCAATAGTACGCGATACTCGTTGAAACCACTCCTGTCTTGCATATCGTTAAGCTTACCCTGCATCAGGCTGCCTTGACTGCAATTATCGGTACGGATACGTGGAATGTCGTACCCTGATTCTCGTCACTCATCACTTCAATTATACCTTCCATACTTTGCACCAATCGATACACGACCCAGAGCCCCAGCCCTGTGCCATTTGTCTTGGTTGTGAAAAAAGGATCAAAAAGTTGATTCCTTATGTTGGCCGGTATTCCTGGACCGTTATCACTGACCTCGATGATCAGATGGGCCCCATTCTGATGCATGCAGAAAACAACATTTCCTCCCTGTGGAAGTATTTCTATTGCATTCTTCAGCAGGTTGCAGACGATCTGTTCGATTTTTCCAGGAATATGGAGATCCTTGTTGGCACGATTATCCCAGACCACATCGATACTCCTGTCTCCAATCTCAGCCTTAATGAGATCATGAAGTTTATCAATATCCTGAATGCTTATTGATTCATGACTCTCTTCAATCTTAAGCCCTACCAACAGGCTGTGAACGATATCTTTGATTCTGTGCAGTCCTAGGTCGATGACCGGTAGGTAACGGTCAATCAGTTTTTTATCGTCTGGGTGCTTGCGCAACGTATCGATACAGTTCAAAAGCCCAGCAAGGGGGTTGTTTACTTCATGTGCAACACCTGCTGTTATACGTCCGAGCGCAACCAGTTTCTCACTCATTGCGATCTCCTCTTCGAGCATCTTTTTTTCAGCCAATTCAACCATGATTTGGTTAAAGGTGACACTGAGGCGGCCGATCTCGTCCCTCTCCTTGATTGGAATAGGTGTGAAGTCCGTCATCTCACCCCGACCGACCGCTTCCAGTCCCTGGGTGACTGCGGTAAGGGGTTTGACCATGCGTCGTGACACAATTGTTCCCAAAACGCTGCCGATAATAACGAAGCAGAATACAAGGGCAAGAACGATCAGCGCCGTATCCTTTGCTTTTTCGTATAACTGCGAGACAGACAAACGAACTCGAACAACACCCATATATTTTTGATCAGAGAAGATTGGAACGACACCTTCCTGAAAACCTGTCTTTGAAAAACCCCCGCTGCTTAGCACAATGGTTGACCTTGTATTCAGTGCTTGTTTAAACAGCCTCTCTTCAATCTTGTTGTGAGGTGAAAACGGTAGGCCAATTTTATTATCTGCGGGATGAAGATGTGCCAGAACCTTGCCATCTGCATCTAGTATCATTGCAGTGATTACTTCATGGCCACCTGTCGTGTCTGATCTTCTGGATGCCATGTTCTTCAAGCTAAGATAGAGCTGCCAGTAGTCATTACGCAGCATAACCTTGGGTGTGGTGACGGCGACGAATTCGGATAGCAGAAGGGCCTTGGCACCTAATTCACCCTGAAAGCGTTTCAGGTCCTGTACCACGATCACTGCACCGATCATAAAACCTACTGCCGCCACGACAGTTGTGATGGTAAGTGATAGCTTGATAGCCAATGGCCATGATTTTGGGCTGAATATCGGCATCGAAACTCTACACTTAGTCAGTTGGTAACATGGAATAGATAGGATCGGATCGTTTGATTTTGTAAACCATAGCGCGGATATCGTTGAACAATGAATCAGAAAAGTGACCAAAGCCGTCCAGTTTCAGGTTTTCCAGGAGTGCCTTGCCGGCTGAATCCTCATCCATTTTCTCTAAGGTACTCTTCATCAGACCGACAGTGGCGTCGTTTACACCTACACGGGAAACAATAGGTGGAAAGCCGAAGCTGGGTGAAGTTTTTATGATTCGGGTTTTCTCAGTGATTTCGGGTCTGAAGATGGCTAGATATTCCCATATATAGGAATCGACGGCTCCGGCATCAGCAACTTGCTCGGAGACAGCCTGAACTGTCTCAGCATGATTGAAAGTAAAAAAAGTATGGCGGAAAAATGTTTCTGGTTTCTCACCTTTCTCTATCATCAAGGAAAGAGGATAGAGGAATCCTGAATTGGAATCAGGATCTGAGAAGGCAAATATTTTTCCCTTCAGGTCGCTGATGTGTTGGTCTGGGCTGTCATGGTGAACAATGATGTAAGAGTGATAACGGGGTGCGCCTCGGTAGATCGGTACGGTCAGCAGTTGCAGCGATTCAGGTTTTCTGATCTGGACATATGGATAACCGCATATCCAGGCAAAATCAATACCACCTGAATCCAACAGATCCATCACATCCTGATAAGATTTCCGCAGCACAAATTCAACCTTACGATTCATCTTCTGACCTAGATATTGGCTCCACTGGTCTAGAAACCTGAGATTTTCAGTGACTACCACAGCGGTTAAACCAAAGCGTATGGGCGGCTCTGTTTCGCTGGCAAAAACAGGATTGATCCAGATAAGCATTAATAAACAGATCAGACGCACTGGTGTTCCTCAAGAAAGATTGCTACTCAGTACTCAGGTTTGGATTGAATGTCACGACCATTCTTTATTAAGTATGTGTCTTGTACTCTATGTGGGTGACATAAGCTTTCGTTGACTATAACCGTAACTATTTGTAAAGCCCTATCCTGGAAAGGATAGCAAAAAAACCACTATATATATCTGGATATCGTCATCTTGATATAAATGTAGTTGCGCTATTGCCGCTCTGATGACAAATAGTAGTGACTGTTTCGGCAGGGTAAATAAGAATATGGTAAGTTGCTGTCACCTGTTTTCACTCTGTTACCCATTGGTAACGGAATGATATCGAGTAGCTACTCTAACAGTATGAAATTTATAGTTTAGTTTTTCCTGGTTACCTTTTTTCTGTTTTTGTTACCGCCTGGTAACAAGTTTTAGTCTTAATCTCACCAGCATTATATTAATCTTGTTAATTCAAGTAGATATAAATATGGCGCGACTCTTGCCCTTTTGTTCAGCAAAGCATTTTTTCTCATACCAAATAACTTAGCCATAGTTTGGAGTTGGAGAAGACTGGGCAATGAACAGTGGCGGCGGGATAAATATTACCTGGCGATTGGCGGCAATTCTTTTTGTTGCGGCAATTCTGTTTTTTTTAACTGCCTGGGGTGGTGTTGAGTACTATACCGCACAATCCTCATTTTGTGGCGGTAGTTGCCATACCATGACAGAACAGTATGAGGCCTGGAAATCGAACTACCATCACAAGAGCAACAATCCTGATGGGATGCAGGCAGATTGCGTAGATTGTCACTTTCTACCAGGTGACAAACACTCTCTGAAGGCAAAATATGAGGGATTGCGACATCTGGCTGCCTATCTCTATAACCCGAATGCGCCACTACCCATACGCCCGGTAATCCCGGATGGCGCCTGTCTGCAAGCAGGTTGCCACGATCGGGAAATGCTTGGCCAAATAGAAATACAGTATACGGAGAAAGTTCGCTTCAAACACCAGGTCCATTTCAGTGATCAGGCGCTCGATGGCTATCCGATTACTTGTGATACCTGCCACTTCAAAACATCAGAAGCCAAGCATTTTGAGGTCCCCACGGAGATCTGCTATCTGTGCCATTTGAAGCTTGAAAAACCCACCCTTGATAAGGCTGAGATGAGTGAGTGTTGTACAGGTGGCGATATTCAGAAGATCACCTTCGCAAACAGACCAGCCATAGATTTCAACCAGGGGGCATCCCGTTGCGATATCTGTCACGTGATCCCTGAAACATCATTGCAAAGCCAGTTGCAGGTCGGTGATGAGACAACAACCAAGAAACCGATAACACATCAGTCGATACAGGAAGCGAATGTGGCCTGTGAGAGCTGCCATTTCGAGGTGGTGAAGGGCGGGGGAGAGGTCGTTACCGGAAATGTAGTGTCGAATGGGTGCCTGACCTGCCACAACAGAAGTCAAACCCTGCTGGCCACTGCAGGAGACAAGACACTGATGCATGACAAGCATGTGCCCGACAAGGCGGACTGTTTTGATTGCCATAGTGTGATCGAACACAAGAACAGAACCGATCATCTCGACTTTGTACGTAACGATTGCCAACTCTGCCATGTTGATCAACATAAATATCAAAAGCTGCTGCTTTCAGGAATGCCTGTTGATGAGGAGATTTCAGGTACTCCGCATCTGATGTATGAAGTCAACACCAACTGTATGGCTTGTCATCTAAAGAAGACATTGAGCAGGGGGCATGATGTAAGAACTGCATCTGGTGATACCTGCGCTGCCTGTCACACAGATCAGCATATACAAATGCTCAGCGACTGGAAGGAGTTGCTCGGCAGTGAGGTTGCTGATGTAGAAGAGGTTGAAACTGAAGCACTGGATCTGCTTTCAGAACTGGAAGCGAACTTGACTGAGGAGCAGTTATCCCAGGCAGAGTCGATGATGGGCAAGGGCAAAGAGCTGTTGAATATAGTGCGTGTCGGTAACGGCGTTCACAACAAGAAATATGCAATCACTATTCTTGATGGCGCCTTTGGTAATTTCGAAGACACGATTGAACTACTTGAAGCAACAAGGACTACTGAATGAGGCGTTAGCAGTATTACGCTACCAATACACGCGGAGGATGAGGAGAGAACAGTATGAATGATCAGAAACAACCGGAAATCAGTCGCCGCAAGTTTCTAGGTGGCGTCGGTTCCGCAGCCGCTGGTGCAGCAGCGCTGGCAACGCCAAATGTTACGCTCGAGGCGGCGCAATCGAAAGCCCCTCGCTGGGCAATGGTGATGGATCTCAGGCGGTGTATTGGCTGCAGGGCCTGTACGGTGGCATGTAAATCGGAGAACAGGGTATCGCTTGGCCGGTTCAGGGCAGTCATCCAAGAGAAGACCATGGGTAGCTATCCAAATACCAAGAAGGCATTCCTGCCATTGATGTGTAATCACTGCGAAGGAAATGAAAAGGATACTGTTCCGCCATGTGTGAAAGCCTGTCCGGAATACCCTGGTAAGCGTGCCAAGTTCAAGACTGCTGATGGGAAGACAATACGTTATCGGACTGGCGCTACTTATAAACGACCTGACGGCTTGATCCTGATAGATAAAGAGAAGTGCATCGGTTGCGGCAAATGTATTGATGCCTGTCCGTATGGTGTTCGTTCATTTGATCCCTTTATCAAAGCTGGTGCTGATCCAACCAAGCAGGCAGCCGACAAGTGCGATATGTGCGCACATCGAGTCGACAATGGGGTAGAGCCATCATGTGTCAATACCTGTCAAGGGCGTGCGCGTATCTTTGGCGATCTTAACGATCCAAACAGCCAGGTTTCGCAACTCGTGAAACAGCACAATCTTGCGACACCCGATAATGTGCTGCTTGCTGATGAGGGAACCAATCCGCATGTGTTCTATATTGATCCGGATAATATCTTAAAGACCCTCTATACACAGCGGAAGAAGGGAAAACTGGACCACTTTGTGGACCAGATTGTTTAGTCCCTTGCGGCATGTTTTTAGAGAGGAATTGATATGAAAAAGTTAAATCGTCGAAATTTTATCAAGTTGGCAGCTGGTGGCGGCAGTGCATTGGCTGCAGGATTGGGTTTCAGTCAAGGTGCATTGGCCGGATCGATCAAGCTGCAGGCAGGGGGCCGCGATTTCTCACCAACCACCAAGAAGGAGTTGCAGGCAATTCCTACCGCCTGTTGGCAGTGTGTTACCCGTGATGCCATGATCGGCTATGTTGAAGATGGACGGGTGGTAAAACTGGAGGGTCACCCTGACTCCATTCGTACCCTTGGCAAGCTTTGCGCCAAGGGACAGGCCGGCGTCAATCATGTCTATTTCCCGGATCGTATTCTCTATCCAATGCTGCGTGTGGGTAAGCGTGGTGAACATAAGTGGAAGAGAGTCTCCTGGGATGAGGCACTGGATCTTATGGCATCCAAGCTCAAACCGCTGCTTGATGCCGGCACACCGGAACTGTTCATGTACCAGTATGGCCGACACAAGGGTAGTCAGTCCTCGATCATGCACGATTTCATGGATGCCTTCGGTTCGCACACCATTGGCACCCATACATCGGTCTGTGAAGGACCAAAATGGGTTGGTCAGGAGAGCTTATGGGGCGGGATGTACGATAATTGGGATTACGATCATACAGATTTCGTGGTGAATTTTGGTTCAAACCAGTTCGAGACCCATACCAACCACATACCAACTTCGCAACGTCTGATTAGGGCAATGGTTGACCGCAACGTCCCCCTCTACACCTTTGATGTGCGCCTTTCCAACACGGCTGCCAAGTCAACCGAGTGGATTCCCATCAACGTTGGCAAGGACGGTCTTGTGATGCTTGCCATGGTCAACGTCATAATGAATGAAAAATTGTTCCGCAGGGATCATCTTAAATATATGCGTGTATCGCCGGATTATCATGCTTCTGATAATGAAAAGATCGCGGCTATTAAAAAGCATGTCGAAAAGTTCACGCCGGAGTTTGCGGCAAAGGAAAGCGGTGTTCCGGCCGATAAGATCAGGCAGATTGCACGCGGCTATGCCAAGGCCAAGTCAGCTTGTTTGATTGGTTATCGTGGCACTGTTATGCATTATCACGGCGCGGATCAGGAGCGCGCTGCGATGTTACTGTCTGCGATAACCAATAACCTGGACAGAAAAGGTGGGCGGGTAATGGGTGTAGGCGCCGGTTGGAAGGCACCCCATTCACCCAAGGCCAAAATACAAAAAGGTCTGGATATCGTGAATGGTTTTCCTGGTGAAGCGGCTTTCCCAACTCACCAATGCAGCCAGCAAAACCTTCCGATGATCAAGGATGGGCAAAATGGCAGACCCAAGGTTTACTGGTCGAGCTGTAACAATCAGGCCTTTATAAACGGAAACAACAACGAGGCTGAAGCGATCTTGAAGGATGAGAGCTTGATTCCGTTCTATGTGAATTCAAATATCGTTTATGACGAGACTTCACAATACGCCGACCTTATCCTGCCGGATGTCACCTATCTGGAACGCTGGGATACTGAAGATATGGTATCACCGACCGGAGTTGCCGAGTACTACATCCGACAACCCCTTATCAAGCCGCTGGGTGAAGCGCGGGATCAGGGTGAGATCTTCGCCGGATTGGCGAAGCGATTGGGTATCGAACTGGCCTATTCGAGTAAGGAGGAGTATGTGCGTAAGTCCTGTGAATTGACACCGGGAGTCAAGGAGGCCGGTGGCTTCGAGTACATGAAGAAGCAGGGTGTCTGGCACGATAAGAACGCCAAGCCGAATTTTGGTTTCTATGAAGCCAAGGTTGATGTCTCCGGCGATGGTGTGATTCTCGATGAGAAGACAGGTGTTTACTGGAATTACAAGCAGGCGGGGGTCAGCGAGGCCGAGGCCAGGAGTAAAGGGTTCCTGGGAGTCGAGGGGGCTAAGGATACCTATGTTGCTCAGGATATTGCTGGAACGCCACGCAAGGCCTATCCACCCAATACATCTTTTGTAAAGTCCGGATTGCTCGACTTCTACTCAGACAACTTTGCGGCAAAGGGATTCCCGCCATTCCCAACTTATACGCCGATACCCGAGCATCAGAAGATGGGTAAGGATGATTTACATTTGACTACCTACAAGGTGGCCGTGCATACCCATTCTCGCACATCGCATTGCAAGTGGCTCACTGAGATCAAGCACGACAATCCAGCTTGGATAAATAGCAAGACTGCCGCTGCTCGTGGCATCAAGGATGGTGACCGCATCAAGGTGGCCAGTGAGCTTGGTGAGATAACCACCACAGCCCATGTTACCGAGGGAATCATCCCCGGTATCATCGCCATTTCACACCACTTGGGACGTCAGCATTCAGGTATCTACGGATCGGGTAAAAGTTCTCCCACACCCGGGGGTGCAAGCGCAGATCCGGATGCCAAGAATATGTGGTGGGACAAGCATGGAATACATCCCAATTCAATCATTCCGAACAGTTCTGACCCGATTAGTGGCGGACAACGGTGGATGGATACAGTGGTAAAAGTCGCCAAGATATAGATTCATAGAAAGCATCGGCAGCCCCGCAATGAGGGGCTGCTGAATCGCGACGAATGATTGATTGTAGCAGGAGGATTGATATGGGAATTAACAGAAAAGACCTGGTTGATAGTGCCAGATCAAGAAGTGATATATATGGGCTATTGAGTACGGTTTTTCGACACGAGCCCAGTCAGGACCTGATCAAAAGAATGAGGAGTGACAGTTTGTTGGGTATCTTCACCGGCTTGGGTGTCGAATTAGGTGAGCGGTTCTATAACGACCGTGAATCTGAGGTGGTTGAGGAGTTGGCAATAGAGTATGCCCGCCTGTTCATTGGTCCTGGTCAACATATCTCTGCCCATGAGTCTATCTTTAGCGAG
This sequence comes from gamma proteobacterium symbiont of Ctena orbiculata, assembly GCA_003094555.1. Classification (GTDB taxonomy): domain Bacteria; phylum Pseudomonadota; class Gammaproteobacteria; order Chromatiales; family Chromatiaceae; genus Thiodiazotropha. The sequence continues at coordinate 2,509 of NATW01000175.1, read as the reverse complement.
GCAGATGGTGAAATGGGTGGCCTATGGGGTGTAAAGACTGTCGAAGTGAAAAAATTTATCCAGGCCACCGGTCTCGAATATGGCAAAAACTTTACCGGACTTCCTGATCATATCAGTGTTGAACTTGAGTTTATGCAGAAACTGACAGAGTGGGAAGCCGACAAGTGGCTGCAGGAAGACCGAGAGAGTGCAGAACATTGCCAGCTAGTGCAGCATAAGTTTCTAGAAAAACATCTCCTGTGTTGGGTGAATTCTTTCTGTGATGCAGTCTTGGATCAGGCTGAAATACCCTTCTATCGAGTGATGGCTGAGCTGACTAAACAGTATATGGAGTTTGAACGACTGAGCATTGCAACCGATACAGCTGCTTGAGATGAGGCATCTTTGCTCCCAAGTGCCTTGACTTGGCGCGGTCAGCTGTAGCTGCGCTAGGTGCTGTTTCGGGGATCGATCAATATTGAGTATCACCCGTCAGTTCAGAAAAGTGGATTTCGTCGATCTTCTGCTCTTACAAATTGAACATTTTGTCTGGGTCTACAATCCCCTCTTTATAGTTATTCAAACATTCACAGCCCTTGTTGCACGCTCTCTTTTCGATTGGAACGTCAAAACCGCCTTCTCTCATCGCAAGTTTTAGCGCACCGTATGCCATACTGAAATAATCCACCTGGTGTTGATCTGTATGTAGCTTCGGGTCATCGAGTATAATCCTGTTCAGGTGACTGAGAAGTGGTAATTTTCCTGCGCAATGGCGAAATACCACCATGTGATCAAAGCTGCCGTATGAGAAGTTGTGGGCCAAGTCGTTGGCCGAGACAAACCATTTTCTTTCATGGTGGGTATTACTGTCCCATTTCATGGGATTGCTTTTTGTAACCCAAACCTTTCCCGTAAATGTGTTTCTGATGATTTCAATATCAAGTTCTAAAAGCACAGGACCATGTTCATGTGCGCTGTTGGCGCTTTTATGTATGTCTATGGAATCGGCAAATATATCATTCCAGATACTATAATTATTACCGCTGTGGTTCGGTTTTGGTGTGGTCTTTTGTGCGCCAAGTTTTTCGATATATTCGCGTGACATCAAGCATCGATTTCTAAGAAAGAGAGATGAATTTTCAACACTGTTTGCATGTAATATTGAAGAGACGCCTTTTTCTTTGAGGATCTCATAGATCCTCTTGGGTAGTATTTCCATTGCAACATTCCAGCCTGAAATTAACAGTTATCCAGCATTGCCAGTTAATAGCGCCTATGAATATTAGGTACAATCCAATAGCGTTCAGTATCATAGCTCTTCACTATACGGTATAGATAGACACTCATCACAAGTTCAACACCATATAAATGAGAGTTGCTTATTGATTTCTTTACTGATATGGCAAATGGTGTGGGAGAAACTTTATTATTAATGCATGCATAGGCATGGGAGGCGCGTAGCTTGATGGTTACAATAAACATTACTTGTTAAATAGTAATACGTTTTTGTTTTAAACTAAGAAATGAATGACTAAGTGAGGAGATCACAATGAATCATGCGCTGATGGTTCACGCCTGTGGTGGTAGTGAAGTTTTGCAGTGGCAAGAGCTTCCACTTGTCGAGCCCACTCCCGGTGAGGTGCGCATCAAACATAGCGCCGTTGGGCTCAATTTCATCGATATCTATCATCGAACCGGTCTCTATCCTGGCGGGAGCCTGCCCTTTGTCCCAGGCCTTGAGGCGGCCGGTACCATAGAGTCAGTGGGAGAGGGGGTCGAGGGATTTTCACCCGGGGATCGGGTGGCCTATGCGGGTGGTCCACTGGGTGCCTATACAGAGTCTAGAAATTTCCCAGCGGAACGTTTGATCAAACTGCCTGAGGGTATCAGTGAAAAACAGGCAGCGGCCATGATGCTCAAGGGTATGACGGCCGAGTACCTGATCCGCAGGACTTACCCGGTGCAGGCGGGGGAGACCATTCTAGTCCATGCGGCGGCTGGCGGCGTCGGTCAGCTGCTCTGTCAGTGGGCGGTGGCACTCGGTGCCGAAGTCATTGCTACAGTCAGCAGTGAGGAGAAAGCGGATGTGGTGCGCGCACTCGGATGCCACCATATCATCAATTACAGTAACCAGGATGTCGTGGAGCAAGTCAAGGCAATCACCACTGGCGCAGGTGTGCCGGTGGTCTATGACTCGGTGGGAAAAGATACCTTTGATGCCTCATTGTCGGTGCTCGCACCCCTGGGTACCCTGGTCTCTTTCGGCCAGGCTTCGGGTAAGGTGCCGCCTTTCGATGTCACACAGCTGAGCACCATGGGCTCTCTCTATCTGACCCGCCCTACACTCTTCGACTACACCAGAACCAGGGAGCAATTGCTGCAGAGTTCAAGGGCACTCTTCGATATGGTCCTGGGGGGAGAGATCAAGCTTGAGATCGCCCAGGAATATCCACTCAGAGAGGCAGCGCGGGCCCACCAGGCCCTGGAGTCACGTAACACCAGGGGCAGTACGCTGCTCCTGCCGGACTGA
>NATW01000174.1 GCA_003094555.1 gamma proteobacterium symbiont of Ctena orbiculata | reverse complement strand
AAAGAGTCAGTTTTGGTATCCGTTATGTCTATGAATCGATACTGGAAAATTTTGAGGCCAATCTGAAGCGCTATCCGGTACTGCTACCCCTGTTGATGGATGAAGCAGTGGAGAGTCTTTCCCACCTGAGACTGCACAACGGTACCATCTGGCGTTGGAACCGTCCGCTGATCGGTTTCGATGCCAGGGGTAAGCCCCATCTGAGGATCGAGCATCGAGTGGTGCCAGCTGGGCCCAGCGTGCTCGATGCCATCGCCAATGCGGCGTTTTATTTTGGTCTGGTGACCGGCATGGCGGAACGTTACAAATCGCCGGAAGAGGATATGGGATTTATCCGTACCCGAAGCAACTTCTACAATGCGGCACGCCAGGGTCTTCAAGCGGAGTTTTTCTGGTTCAACTGGAAGACCTGCAGTGCCGAACAGTTGATCCGGGATCAGCTGCTGGCTGTGGCCAGAGAGGGATTGAGCAGCCTGGGTATTGAGCCCGCCTCCATCGACTACTGGCTGGGCATTATTGAACAACGGGTTGTGCGTGGTATCAATGGCGCCACCTGGCAGCGGCAATGGGTGGCGCGTCACGGCAGGGATTTTCAAGCATTGACACAGGCCTACCTGGAACAGCAGGAGAGTGGTAAGCCGGTGCATGAGTGGCCGTTGGGTTAATCTTTCGTGTTGGGGCGTCGGAGAAAGACAACCGTCAGACGCCGGGGGTACAACAGTCGCGGTTTCTGGATGTAGACTAACTTGTGGCACCAATTGTTGCGAGAAATGCGAGCTACCCTGGCCTATTCAGGTAAACTATAAGTATGCTGCAGGAATTCGATCATCTACCGGAAAATCTGTTGGCGCTGGAGGCAAATCAGCTCGCCGAACAACTGAATGGTCCGAGCCTGATCCATATCCCCGGGAGAAGAGAGGAACCCCTGTTTGTGTCTGTGCTGATGCATGGCAATGAGACAGTCGGGTGGGAGGCCATACGCACTCTGCTTACCCGCTATGCAGGGGGTAAGGAGCTGCCTCGGGCGTTGAGCCTGTTTATCGGTAATGTGGATGCGGCGGCCCAAGGGCTGCGGCTGTTACCCGGACAGCCTGACTACAACAGGATCTGGAGGGGTAGTGAGGTGGCGGAAACACCTGAACACCGTATCATGCAACAGGTTGTTGAGCGCATGCGTGAGCGCAAGCCCTTTGCCAGTGTCGACATACATAACAACACCGGCCTGAATCCCCACTACGCCTGCATCAACCGGCTGGATACCGAGTTCTTTCATCTGGCGCTGCTGTTTTCCCGTACCGTGGTCTATTTTTTGCGCCCCAAGGGGGTGCAGTCGATGGCCTTTGCGGATCTCTGCCCCTCGGTAACCCTGGAGTGTGGCAAGGTCGGCAGTGCCCATGGTGTAGAGCATGCGCGGGACTATCTCGAGGCCTGTCTGCACCTGGCAGAGCATCCTCAGCATCCTGTGAGTCATCTCGATATCGATCTGTTTCATACCGTGGCCCAGGTCAAGATATCACCGAGTGTCAGCTTCGGCTTTGCCCCGGAGGCGAGTGATATCGTGTTGGATCCCGACATCGATCATCTCAATTTTCGCGAACTGCCTGCCGGCACCCTTTTCGGCTGGATCAATGGCGTAGGACTCGATGTCCTGGATGTCAGGGATGAACAGGGAGAGGCGGTGGTGGGTGACTATTTCTCCATTGAGGAGGGTCAGCTCTGTCTGCATCGCTCGGTGATGCCTTCCATGCTGACCAAGGACCTGAACGTCATTCGGCAGGATTGTCTCTGCTATCTGATGGAACGGTATGATTCGCATCTGACACCACCGGCTGCGAACCCATCCGGCAGGCGCTAATTCCTGCGTTTCGGCTATGACTGTTCCTGCAGTAGAGGATTCGCCTGCAGATCCGCATGATAGGATGAGCGCACCATAGGGCCGCTGGCAACACTGGAAAATCCCATCTCCCTGGCGATTTCTCCCAGCTGCTCAAACTCTTCCGGTGAGACGAAACGTGCCACGGGCAGATGATCCTTGCTCGGTTGCAGGTATTGACCCAGGGTGAGCATCTCGCAACCATGTTGGCGCAGTGCCTGCATGACTTCGAGTATCTCTTCCCGGGCCTCACCCAATCCCAGCATCAGGCCCGATTTTGTGGGTAGATCCGGCTGTAGCTGTTTGAAGCGCTGTAACAGATCCAGCGATCCTTGGTAGTCTGCCCCAGGGCGGGCCTGTTTATAGAGTCGCGGGACCGTCTCCAGGTTGTGGTTGAAGACGTCGGGCGGATGTGACGACAATGACCTCAACGCCGCATCCACGCGACCGCGAAAGTCAGGTACCAGGATCTCTATTTTGGTTTCAGGGCGGTGTTGGCGGACTGCCGAGATACATTGGGCGAAATGGGTGCCGCCCCCATCGCGCAGGTCATCCCGGTCCACCGAGGTGATAACCACATAGTTGAGCTGCATGGCGGCTATGGCCTCGGCGAGTTGCGCAGGCTCTTGCCCATCGAGGGGTTGGGGTTTGCCGTGGGCCACGTCGCAGAAGGGGCAGCGGCGGGTGCAGATATCCCCCATGATCATGAAGGTGGCGGTACCGTGATGAAAGCACTCCCCAAGGTTCGGACAGGCAGCCTCTTCACACACTGAACTCAACCCCCTGTCCCGCAGGATGCGACGAATACGGCTGACCTCCTTGCCGAGCGGGGCCTTGGCCCTGATCCATTTGGGTTTACGCGGGATGGTCTCCTGGGGTTCCACCTTGATTGGGATACGCGCCAGTTTGGATTTGCCCCGTTGGTGGCTCTCCGGTGTTGCGCGCGATGGTGGCAGGATATCTTTGTCGAGGCTCATGGTTCCACTTCTGTATCGATGCAGGTCAGAGTGTAACCTAAAGCCTGCGCCAGGTGGCGGGACAATCCTAGGCCAAGCGTAGGGATATCGGCATCGATCTTCTGATCGGCCAGTTGGGTGACACTGAGGCCAGGAAAGCCGCAGGGATTGATGCGTTCGAAGGGGGAGAGGTCCATGTCCACATTAAGGCTCAGTCCATGATAGC
>NATW01000173.1 GCA_003094555.1 gamma proteobacterium symbiont of Ctena orbiculata | reverse complement strand
CTCTGATCGGTTCAAATCCTCCATCCGGGCAGCTTTGTAGCGCCAGTAAAAAAAGCCCACATAGCGTGGGCTTGAATAACTGTTGGCTGGGGATGGAGGATTCGAACCTCCACATACGGAGTCAGAGTCCGGTGTCCTGCCGTTAGACGAATCCCCAGTTGCAGGCTCGAGAGAGCCAGGCTTAACGTTTGGAGTATTGCGGACGCTTGCGCGCCTTGTGCAGACCGACCTTCTTACGCTCCACGGCGCGGGCGTCGCGGGTCAGGAAGCCGGCCTTTCGCAGGGTGCCGTGAAACGACTCGTCGAAGGCGTCCAGGGCGCGTGAGATGCCGTGGCGGATGGCGCCTGCCTGGCCGGTGGTGCCGCCGCCGTTGACGGTCACTTTGATATCGACCTTGTCAGTGGTTTCGGTGGCATCCAGTGGTTGGCGCACCACCATGCGAGCGGTCTCGCGGCCAAAGTATTCGTCGAGGGGACGGTTGTTGACCACGATGTTGCCGCTGCCTGCTGTCAGGAAGACCCGGGCAGTAGAACTCTTACGGCGTCCGGTGGTGATATGCTTATCTGCCATGTTGGTTACTCTATATTAATGATCAGATGTCCAGCGGCTGGGGCTGCTGTGCCTGATGGGTATGCTCGGGACCGGCGAAGACGCGCAGTTTCTTGAACATGGCGCGACCCAGCGGGTTCTTCGGCATCATACCCTTGACCGCGTGTTCGATTGCGCGTTCCGGGGCCTTCTGCAGCAACTTTTCCAGACTGATGGACTTCAGATTGCCGATGTACCCGGTATGGTGGTGGTACATCTTATCGCTCAGTTTGTTGCCGGTAACTCGTATCTTCTCGGCGTTGACCACGACGATATAGTCGCCGGTATCGACGTGAGGGGTGTATTCCGGTTTGTGTTTACCACGCAGGTGACGGGCAATTTCCGTGGACAGACGACCCAGGGTCTTGTCTGTTGCATCCACGAGATACCAATTGCGGCGTACCTCTGCCGGTTTCGCGCTTACAGTAGTCATCCGATGTCGCTCCGAGGGAGAACTAAAATGCCTTGAAAAAGACGGCGGATATTACATGATCCAAGAATGAGAGACAAGGCCTAATCAAAGATAATTAGGCATGGATCCGACACATGGGGCCAAACGGCTATGCCCGGATTCGAGACAAAAAAAAGCGCGACAGGGGGGTGTCGCGCTGAATCTATATTTACCACCAAAGGAGGAATACTGTTACCTGAAGTATCAGTATATCTAAATTATCTAATATACTAAGATTCTTGTCAAGCCAATTCTTAACGCTTTCTGCTATCATCTTTGCCCTCAACACCCCTGTGGCAGATTATTAGCTAACCAGTCGCAGTGAAGAGACTCTTTAAATTCACCCCTAGCCTCCATAGTTTATTGAATTTTATATAAAATATTTTATGTTTCTTTTCAGCGTTGCGATACTTGTCGGCCTGGTTGTGCTTGTTTGGAGTGCCGACCGGTTTATCAGCGGTGCGGCTGCCCTGGCAGATAATCTGGGTGTCTCGCCCATGTTGATAGGACTCACCGTTGTAGGATTTGGCACCTCGGCGCCGGAGATACTGGTATCGACCATGGCAGTGATCAATGGCAATCCCGGATTGTCGATCGGCAACGCCATTGGCTCCAATATTGCGAATATCGGACTTATTCTCGGTTTCACCGCCCTGGTGATCCCCCTTTCCGTCCACTCCAGTGTATTAAGAAGGGAATATCCGCTGCTGCTTGCGGTCTCGGTGATGACCTTTCTGTTGATGTGGGACGGTGACCTGAATCGTCTCGATGGCACAGTCCTGATCGTGACCCTGGTGGGGGTGCTTGGCTGGATGATCTATACCGCAAAGACAGGTGCTGCCGATCCCATCGCCGGAGAGTTCGATGCGGAGATTCCGCATAATGTGCCAACCAAGAAAGCATTGCTCCTGTTACTGGGCGGATTGGTTTTCCTGCTTGTGAGTTCCCGCGTATTGGTATGGGGCGCCACCAACGTGGCGGTTGCGCTGGGTGTCAGCGATGTGATCATCGGTTTGACAATCGTTGCCATCGGTACCAGCCTGCCGGAGCTGGCCGCGAGTATCACCAGTGCCCTCAAGGGTGAGGATGACCTCGCGATTGGTAATGTAATTGGTTCGAATCTATATAATCTGCTTGCGGTCTTGAGTATCCCGGGTTTGATAGCGCCGGGTGCCTATTCGCCAGAGGTCATGAATCGCGATCTGCCGGTGATGCTGGCGCTGACCCTGCTGCTCTACTTTATGGGGCACGGTCTGGGTAAGCAAGGGCGTATCAATCGTCTGGAGGGTCTGCTGCTGTTGCTCTGTTTTATCGGTTATCAGTCCCTGCTCTTCTTTTCACTGGTGAATGCCTGATGGATGGGTGTTTCAAACCGATTTGAGTTAGTTGTCCAATGACCAAACCCACTACCCCAACACAAGATGAGATGGCCCGGATGATCGACCTGGGCCGGGCTGTGATCGAGACTGAGGCGGATGCGGTGGCATCGCTTATTCCCCGCCTGGGTGATGAATTTGCCCGGGCCTGCAGCTATCTGCTCCATTGCCAGGGGAGGATCGTCGTTATCGGTATGGGCAAGTCGGGTCACATTGGCAACAAGATCGCTGCAACCCTTGCCAGTACCGGTAGTCCGGCCTTTTTTGTCCATCCTGGTGAAGCCAGTCACGGCGATCTGGGTATGATTACACCTCAGGATGTTGTGTTGGCCCTGTCCAACTCGGGGGAGACCGGCGAGTTGCTCGTCATCCTGCCCCTGCTCAAGCGACTGGGTGCGCCTTTGATCGCCATGACCGGAAGGCCTGATTCGACCCTGGCCAGGGAGTCCGAGGTGCATATCGATGTCAGCGTTGAGAAAGAGGCATGTCCCCTGGGTTTGGCGCCGACCTCGAGCACCACAGCGGCATTGGTGATGGGTGATGCAATGGCGGTTGCCTTGCTTCAGGCACGGGGTTTTACAGCCGAAGACTTCGCCCTCTCTCACCCGGGGGGTACCCTGGGAAGACGCTTGCTGCTGCGGGTCGGTGATATAATGCATGCGGACAGGGCGCTGCCCGCTATCGGACTCGATGCCACACTGCATGAGGCACTGGAAGTAATGTCAGCCAAAGGTTTGGGTATGACTGCCGTGTTAGGTCCTGGGGGGAGTGTGGCTGGGGTCTATACCGATGGTGATCTGCGGCGTACCTTGAATAAGCCCATTGATATTCATCATGTCAAAGTGAGTGAGGTCATGACCAAGAACTGTCTGACTGTGACGCCTGATATGTTGGCTGCCGAGGCCTTGCAGATGATGGATGAGAAAAAGATTAACGGTCTGCTGGTGATCGATGATCAACAGCAGTTGATCGGTGCATTTAATATGCACGATCTGCTAAGAGCCGGCGTGTTGTAGAGGGGGATGGATAGTGCAGGATATTGATACTAAAGCCCGCGGGGTAAAACTTGTTATCTTTGATGTGGATGGCGTGCTTACGGATGGAAGTCTCTATCTGGGTGACGATGGCCAGGAGTATAAATCATTCAACTCCCGGGATGGTCATGGCATGAAGATGCTGCAAAAATCGGGTGTGGTAATCGGTATTATCACCGGGCGCACCTCAGAGGTTGTACGCATCCGTATGGCGAGCCTGGGGATTGAGCATGTCTATCAGGGGAAGCTGGACAAGCTTCCGGCCTACGAGGAGTTGCGTGACAAACTGGGCCTGTCGCATGACCAGGTCGCCTATGTGGGTGATGATGTGGTCGATCTGCCCATCATGCGGCGTGTCGGCCTGGCTATCGCGGTAAATGATGCCCACCCCTTCGTACTCCAGCATGCTCACTGGCAGACGCCCCACAACGGTGGGCGTGGTGCAGCCAGGGATGTCTGCGAAATGGTATTGCAGGCCCAGGGTAATCTTAAGACTGAGTTGGACAGCTATCTTTGAAGCGTCAACTGATCGGTCTCTTTTTCATCCTTGCAGCGCTGCTGAGTCTGGGCTGGTGGATGAATAGATTGACACAGTCGGAAGAGGTCAGACAGCCCAGGGTTAAAATCTATCCCGATTCGTATGCCGATGGACTGGTGCTACAGACCTATGATGACCAGGGTGTGCTGAAACAGCGTTTGCAGTCACGAGGGATGGAACATTTTGAACAAACCGGGATTACCAAACTGAAACAACCGACTCTCTGGCATTTCGATCAACAGGCTCCACCCTTGCAGATGCAGGCTCAGGATGGCCTGATCAAACGCAGTGAATCGACCCTGCATCTACCCGGTCGGGTTGTAATCGACAGACCAAGCAGTGCGGATTTGGCACCACTCCATATCATCACCCGGGATTTGACCCTGCACATTGATGAATCCTTTGCCACCACCGAAGCGCCGGTACGTATTGAAAGCGAGAATCAATGGATGACGGCAACGGGTATGCAGGCCTGGTTGAAAGGACCGATGCGACTCAAGCTGCTACATGAAGTGCGAGGCTATTATGAGATTCAATAGAGCAAAAGCCGGCATGGTCTATCTGATTTTGCTGCTAAGCATAGCGCAGCCGGGGCTTGCGCTGGAGAGTGACAAGAATCAACCCATGCAACTGGAGGCGGACAGCCTTTCCATCGATGAGGCGTCTGGGGTGGTGCTCTATGAGGGTAGTGTCGAAGTTACCCAGGGCAGTCTGAAAATTTGGGCCGAGCGACTCTGGGTGCATCGCCGCCATGGTAAAACCGAGAAGGTTATCGGTGAAGGGAATCCTGTTCGCTTTCGCCAATTGATAGAACAGGGGGGAGAAGAGGCGCGCGGCGAAGCCCGACGGGTGGAGATCAGCCTGGAGCACGATGAGTTACTGTTGATCGATGATGCGCTGCTTGAGCAGGGAAACAACCATTTTCGAAGCGACCGGATAATCTACAATCGCGGCAAGGCACTGGTAAGGGCGGGTACCAGCGCACAAGGCAAGCAGCGAGTACAGGTCGTCATTGAACCTGAACAGCAGTCAAAACCATGAGCCAGCTACAGGCCAAGGCGCTGCAGAAGCAGTATGGAAAGCGTAATGTGGTGGATGGTGTCTCACTCAGCGTGAACAGTGGTGAAGTGGTTGGGTTGTTGGGGCCGAATGGTGCGGGAAAGACCACCAGTTTCTATATGATCGTTGGCCTGATCCAGGCGGATAGTGGGGAGATACTCCTGGATGGAGAGGTATTGACCGATCAGGTGATGCATAAACGGGCACGCAGCGGTATCGGCTATCTGGCTCAGGAGCCATCGGTTTTTCGCCGCCTGAGTGTGGAGCAGAATATTCTTGCGATCCTGGAGACCCAGGAGCAGCTTGATGCCGCCAGACGCCGTGAGCTGTGTGACGAGCTGTTACTGGAGTTAGGTATCGGGCACTTGAGGGAAAGCCTGGCAATGAGCCTCTCCGGGGGTGAGCGCAGACGTCTGGAGATTGCCAGGGCCCTCTCCATTCGGCCGCGCTTTATATTATTGGATGAACCCTTTGCCGGTGTCGATCCCATTGCGGTCATCGATATCAAGAAGATCATTCAGCACCTGAAGGCCCTGCAAATAGGCGTCCTGATTACGGATCATAATGTCAGAGAGACCCTGGATATCTGTGATCGGGCCTATATCATCAACAGCGGTCGCGTGTTGGCTGAGGGCTCCACGGGAGAGATACTTCAGAATGAGGATGTTCGAAGTGTCTATCTCGGTGAGGATTTTTCCATGTAGCAGACTGAGGGAGCTTGGTTATCCTATTGATTTTAAATGAATTCCAGGATTAATCCTTGAATGGTTCGGGCATTGGACAAGGTAAGACAGTGGGATTCAGCCAAGAAATATATTTTTCCTCTGCGGCGTTTTTTAGCTAGAATGAAATTAAAGACATACAAATAACATACCAGGTCCAAAGATAACATCTGCGATGAAGCAGGCCCTACAGCTCCGGCTCGGTCAACATCTAACCATGACACCTCAGTTGCAACAGGCAATACGCCTGCTGCAACTCTCCGCGCTCGACCTGAGTCAGGAGGTTCAGGAGGTGATGGAGACCAACCCCATGCTCGAAGTGGAAGAGGAGTTTGGTCAACAGAACACCACCAAGGAGGGGGAGGCTGCTGACAGCGGGGTGTCGGAGCAATCTGCGGCGGTTGATGCGAACAGCAACGACATCAACAACGAACGTGAAATTAAGACTGATGCACCCCAAGCGACGGAGGAACTGCCGGTCGATAGCGAATGGAGCGATGTCTATGACAGTTATCAGCCCACTTCAAGCGGTGGTGGCGAGACGAACGATCACGACTATTTGATGCACAATAGTAGTGCCACAACCCTGCATGACCATCTGGTATGGCAGATGAACCTGACGCCTTTCTCACCCCAGGATATCGCAATCGCCACAACCATCATCGACGGCATCAATGAGGATGGCTATTACACCGGTGATCTGGAGGAGGTGCTGGAGTCGCTCAACGATGAAGAGGCCACCGTTGAGGATATCAATGCGGTGTTGCACCGGATCCAGGCGTTCGACCCGCCTGGCGTGGGGGCCCAGGGCCCTCAGGACTGTCTTCTCATCCAGTTGAATCAACTACCCGAATCGACCGCCTATCGGCAGTTGGCGATCAAGCTTTGCAGGGACTATTTCAATCTTTTGACCGCGCAGGATCAAAATCAGATCATACGCAGGATGAAGATCAATCAGGATGAGCTTGTGGCGGTGATGCAGCTGATTCGTACACTTAATCCCCACCCGGGTTCACTGATTGCCAGCAGCGAGCCGGATTATGTCATACCCGATGTGTTCGTGAGCAAGCAAAACGGTCGCTGGATAGTCGAGCTGAATGGCGAGGTGACGCCAAAATTACGGGTGAACACGGGTTATGCCAATTTGATCAGGCGCGCGGATCAGAGCGAAGACAACACCTTTCTGAAGAATCATTTACAGGAAGCTCGTTGGTTCATTAAGAGTTTGATGAGTAGAAACGAGACTATTTTGCGCGTAGCGAGTAAAATCGTAGAGTATCAAAGGGGGTTTTTCGAACATGGGGAAGAGGCGATGAAGCCTCTGGTTTTGAGGGATATCGCTGAGGCGTTGGAAATGCACGAATCGACCATATCCCGTGTGACAACCCAGAAATACATGCATACACCCAGGGGGACACTGGAATTCAAGTATTTCTTTTCCAGCCATGTCAGCACCAGTGCGGGAGGTGAGTGCTCGTCTACAGCGATTCGCGCGCTGATAAAGAAAATGATAGCCGCTGAGATTCCCAACAAGCCTCTCAGTGACAACAAGATTGCCGCTCTTTTGTCTGATCAGGGTATCGAAGTCGCCCGTCGGACAGTGGCAAAGTACCGAGAGTCGATGGGTATTCCTCCATCGAACGAACGTAAGCGTCTGATATAGGAGTTATTTGAGCGACGAATCGCAGGTTGTTAACAGCGATCCCTTTGCGGATGCAGCCAGGCACGAGGCTTATGCGGATTGCTGCACAGCATATACTGAAAGTACGATTGGTCCTCAATTAGTGACATCAGGCAGGGTGATGGGTAACCTCATCTAAGATAGGAGAAAATTATGCAAATTAGCGTGACCGGTCATCATGTGGATGTAACCGATGCCTTGAAAAGCTATGTAGACAATAAGTTTGAACGTCTTGAGCGCCATTTTGATAATGTGATCAATGTCCACGTTATCTTGAGCGTGGAGAAACTGAGGCAGAAGGCAGAAGCTACAATGCAAGTGAACGGTGCGAGTGTTTATGCGGACTCTGTACAGGAAGATATGTATGCAGCCATCGATCTGCTCACGGATAGACTCGATAGGCAGGTGTTGAAACACAAGGAGAAAATGAAAAGTCATCGCGCCGGTAGCGGCGTTAAGTATGCGTCTGAGTAATACGGGCTGATTGAACTGGCGAGGTCTCCATGTTTCCAAACGGCTATCTTGTGGAAGAACGGATCGGTTGCAAAGTGGAGGCTGCCAGCAAGAAGCGTGTATTGGAACAGCTCGGTCAGCGCTTGGCCGAGGCTGTTCCCGATCTCAATCAAGATCTGGTTTTTGATGCGCTCCTCGAGCGTGAAAGGCTGGGCAGCACCGGTCTTGGCAAGGGTATCGCCCTGCCCCACGCCCGCATGCCGCAAATCACTGGAGCGCTTGCAGCGTTTATCCAGCTCCCCGAGGGAATCGATTTCGACGCAATCGATAATCAGCCGGTTGATCTTGCCTTTGCGATGTTGGTTCCGGAAGAGGCAACCGACGAACATCTGCAGCTTTTGGCCAAATTGGCGCAGATGTTCGATGATGAGGAGTTCTGCACTGCCCTGAGGCAGGCGGCAAGCGCACATGATCTTTATGAACTGATCCAGCAACGGGAAGCTATAATCTCTGCTTAATGAAGCCAATCTATACCATTCGGGATCTCTATGATGAGCTGGCCAGCGAACTTTCGCTGACCTGGAATGGTGAGGGGGGAGACGCGGAGATTGTGGTGGATATCGAGCTGCAGCATGGAAGGCAGCCCGCTGGCCCCCTCAACTTGATCAGGCCCAATCAGATCCAGGTCATCGGGCCACCGGAAAGGAAACATCTGCTGAGTGAGGAAAAGGATGCCTATCATGAATACCTACAGGTTTTATTCAAGGCCTCACCGGCCGCGCTTATATTTACCGATGGTTTAAAACCACTTCAAGAGTGTGAGGGACAGGCCATGGATAGGAATGTCGCACTTTTCTATACCCCGCAATCCGATAATCAGGTGATAAAACGCCTGGTGGAACGCTTCAGCCAGCCGGTGGGCGAAAAGCTGCTGGTACATGGGGTCTATATGGAGGTCCTGGGCAGGGGAGTGCTTTTCAGCGGTGATCCGGCGATCGGTAAAAGCGAACTCGCACTGGCGCTCATTTCCCGCGGACATTGTCTAATTGCGGATGACGCAACGGAGCTCTATAAATCAGCCAGTAAAACACTCATCGGTCGTTGTCCGAAGGTTTTACAGGATTTTCTGGAAGTGCGTGGACTGGGCATGATCAATATACGCGCCATGTTCGGTAACAGCGCCATCAAACCCAATAAAGAGTTGCACTTGATCATTGATCTGCTGCATTTCGATGACAAGAAACTACATGATATGGATCGTCTCGAAGGCTGTCATTCCACAAGAACCTTGCTCGGGGTTGAAATCCCGATGACAAGCCTGCCGGTTGCCGCCGGTCGTAACCTGGCTATCCTGGTCGAAACCGCTGTGCGCCAGCATATGCTGATGCTCGATGGCTATAATGCCACTCAGGATTTCATTGAACGACAAAAGATCTATATCGATCAGGATGATTAAAGCAGCCGACATGTCTGATTGGTTCAAATTGCAAATCGTCAGCGGAATGTCGGGATCGGGCAAGACCATAGCCCTGCATACGCTGGAAGATATGGGCTATTACTGTATCGATAATCTGCCGATATCCCTGTTGGTCTCTGTGGCCGATCATCTGATAAATGAACCGGAGGCGATCTTCCGCAAGACCGCGGTGGGCATAGATGCCCGCAGCCAATCCAGTCAGTTATCCACGCTACCGGATATGGTGGAGGATATTCGTAACAGTGGACTCGACTGTAAGATGCTTTTTCTTGATACCAAAGCGGAAACATTGATCAAGCGTTTCAGTGAAACCCGGCGTAAACATCCGTTGACGAATGAGCAGCGTTCTCTGGCAGAGGCCATTCGCTATGAACGAGAATTACTGGCGCCGGTGATCGAGGCGGCTGACCTTAGAATCGATACCACCCATACCAATCTTCACGAGTTGCGTGACCTGGTGCGACACCGTATCGGAGGTGAGGAGGGTAAGGTCTCGATTCTTTTCGAATCTTTCGGCTTCAAACACGGTTTGCCTAGAGATGTGGATTTTGTCTTTGATGCCCGCTGTTTGCCTAATCCCTATTGGCAGGAAGAACTGCGCGCCTACAATGGTATGCAGGCACCTGTAGCTGACTATCTGTCGGCACATCAAGAGGTGACCAGTATGCTTTCTGATATGATCGATTTCCTCGCCCGTTGGATACCTGCATTCGAAGCCGATGGGCGTAGCTATCTCACTATTGCAGTGGGATGTACAGGGGGGCAGCATCGGTCTGTGTTTTTAGTGGAACGGCTGTCACAACACTTTGCAGAGGCGGGTTTACATGTCATGAGCCGGCATCGGGAATTGTAATGACCGTTGGTTTGCTGCTTATCACTCACAGCAGGATTGGCGAGGCAATCCTGGAGACGGCTGGGAAAATGCTTGAGGGCGCGCCCCTGGGTGTCGAGTGCCTGCCTGTTGGTACAGACGGCATCCCGGAAAAACTAATCGAACAGGCCAGCATGATGATTACCCGGCTGGACCAGGGCCATGGTGTGTTGGTGCTTACCGATATGTACGGTTCCACACCCAGCAACATTGCTTACAGTTTGGCGCAGAAGGGTCGGGTGAATGTGATCTCGGGTATCAATTTGCCGATGCTTATACGCGCCCTCAATTATCAGACCATGAATCTTGATATGTTGACAGAGAAGGCGGTGAGCGGAGGAAAAGAGGGAATAGTCTGCTGTGAAACCCTAAGTGAATAGAAAGGTGTATGTTGAATAAAGAGATTGAAATCATCAATAAACTGGGGCTGCATGCCCGTGCGGCGGCTAAATTGGTGAGTTGCGCGAATAGCTTTTCCAGCAATGTCTTTCTGAATCGCAACGGACAGAGGGTGAATGGTAAAAGTATTATGGGAGTCATGATGCTGGCAGCGAACCAGGGCTCCATAATAGTACTTGAAATAGACGGAAGTGATGAACAGGAGGCGATGCAGGCATTGACCTCTCTGATCAACGAGCGATTTGGAGAAGACCAGTGACGCTTTCCTGCCAGGGCATAGGGATCAATACCTCACGGGAAGTGGCGATTGGTGAGGTCTATCTGCTGCAGCGGGGTATCCCGGAGGTCATCCATCGGGAAATCACTGAGGATTTGATTCAGAGCGAAATAGATCGTTTCGAAAACGCCTTGCACACCACAAGCAGTCACCTGCGCCTGGTACGCGAACAGATACCGACCAATACGGCTTTGGATATCAGTGAGTTCATTGATACCCATCTGTTGATGTTGGAGGACTATGCCATCAGTCAGGCAACGATCAATCTCATCAGGGAGAACCTGTATAGTGCCGAGTGGGCACTGCAGGTGCGTAGGGATGAGTTGGTCAGGGTATTTGACGAAATGGATGATCCCTACCTGCGAACCCGCAAGGACGATGTCGACCATGTGGTGGGTCAGGTGCAGTTTGTGCTTGCGGGTGGAAAGCCGCAACAACAGGGTGACCTGAATGGCCGGGTTGTGGTGGCCAAGGACCTGACACCCGCCGAAACCATCATGATGAAGAATCAGGGTGTGGTCGCTTTCGTTACCGAATATGGCGGACCACTCTCTCACACTGCGATTCTCGCACGAAGTCTGGGTATCCCTGCGGTTGTCGGTATTCATCAGGCAACTACTCTGTTTCGCCAGGGGGAACAACTGGTGGTGGATGGGGCTCAGGGAGTCGTGCTTGCCGATCCCACGGAGCGAATCCTTGCCTATTATCGCCAACGCATCGAGAACAGACGTCTGCGTGAGGAAGATCTGCGACGTCGTGTTGATCTGCCTGCATTCACTACCGATGGTGAGCAGATCTTCCTGCATGCCAATATTGAGTTACCGGATGATATTGAGACTACGCTCAATAACCGGGCGGATGGGGTGGGGCTCTTTCGTACTGAATTTCTCTTCATGAATCGACCGACACTGCCAACGGAAGAGGAACAGCTGGAGGCCTATCACAATGCGGTCAGGGGGTTGGGAGGTATTCCTCTTACCATCCGCACACTCGATTTAGGTATGGATAAGACCACCGGAAATATATCTGATTCGGGTTGCATGCCGGCTATCAATCCAGCCCTGGGCCTGCGTGCGATTCGCCTCTGTCTGAAAGAGCCGGAGCTGTTCCTGCCACAGCTCAGGGCGATTCTACGTGCCTCCGCCGAGGGACCTGTGAGATTGATGCTGCCCATGTTGTCAGGGCTCAAGGAGCTGAAACTGGCGTTGCAGATGATTGACAGGACCAAGCAGGATCTACGCAGTGCCGGCCTGCCTTTCGATACCCAGATCCCGATTGGGGGTATGATCGAAGTGCCGGCGGCGGCCCTGGCGGCAGAGAGTTTTGCCCGTCACCTGGACTTTCTCTCAATCGGTACCAATGATCTGATTCAATATACCCTGGCTGTGGATCGTATGGATGAAGAGGTGAATTTCCTCTTCGATCCACTCCACCCTTCGGTGCTGTTTCTGATTCAGCACACTATCAACGCCGCCAATAGCGCGGGCATTCCGATCAGTATGTGTGGTGAGATGGCGGGTGAACCACGCTATGCCCGACTGCTGATCGGAATGGGGCTGCGTGAGTTGAGTATGCAACCCAGTGCTCTGCTCGAAGCCAGGGAGCTGGTGAGGCAGTCGTCACTCGCTATGCTGCAACAACGCACCGCTGAATTCTTCCGCCAGCTTGAGGCGAGTGGTGAAAGCGGGCACTTCGACGCCCTCTTCGATTGATTCCACTATATCTGCCCGGCCTCCGTATGAGACTGTTTCAGGATCAGTCGGGTCTTTCGTGACATAGGGTACAACTCACCGCTGTGCCCTTGGCAACGAAGCGGGTAAGCTGCCCGTCATCATCGCGAAGAAATGTACGGTCGGCAGCAGTCATGGAGAGGACTGTTCCTTCCAGGTTCTGTCCGTGACAGCTCATGCAGGCCTGTGGATTGTCTTCATAGAAATCTTCATGTTCAAGGTTCCAGCCGCGGCTGTTGACGTTGTGCATGCCATGCGGGCCATCGAGGGTAAGTGGCAGGCTGGTATGGCAGCTGCTGCATTCACTCAGCGTACCGGCATGACCCTGAAGCTGTATCGCCGCCAGGTTGTCGTTGGCGGTAGCGACCGGGTTTGGCCAGATGGCATGGGTGGAACCGTGGCAACCCTCGCAGGCGACGCCACCATGACCGAGGCTGTTGCGATAGAGGGTGTCGCTGTTTTCCGCAAATCTCTTGTTGCTGGCCACACGGGGCGTGGCTGTATCTATATCATCCTCCCAGGCCTGGGTCAGGCGCAGGTTATTACCCAGGTGGCTGACCGCATCACCGGTGTGGCAGGATTCACAGCGGGGTTCATCCAACCAGGGTTGCCGCTCATCGCTCCCCACTGCAAGCATGCTGCCGTGACAATCCTGGCAACCTATGCCTGCAGCACCCATTGCGCCCCTGAGGCATTGGGTTATTTTGCCGGGGTGGCACTGATAACAGGTCTCCTCCAGGCTGCCATTGGTGGGGAACAGGGGTTGATCGGTGTCAGGATCTGTTAGCTGGCCATGGTGGTCATGCATAACCTCAGACATGGTGTCCATGTTGAGTTGCTGGCCGGTCGGGCCGCTGCCGGTCAGGTCGAGTGCTGCGGAGTAGTGGCAGCCAGCACACAGGACCGGGGTCGCATTGATGAGATCGGTGCCGTGCTCGGCGTCGTGAAGGAGCAAGATATTCTGCTTCGCTGCCTGCAACACACTGTTGGCATCGTTGATGTCCTCAGGCAGGACGAAATCGATGCTGCTGTCGATGGGCGCGGCGACCTCTCCCGCCGCGTGACAGTTCTGGCAATCCGCTTCAGAGGCCACCGGTAACACCACATCCAGACTGGCGAGGGGATCCGCGCTACCCGGTTCGGTGGCGCTGACCCGCATCAATGGATAGGCGTTCAGCTGTCCTGCATCGTCGATGGGAACAATGGGCACACCATCGGCGGCAAACCACTTTTTTAGCGGATCGTAATGGTTGAAGGCCTGGGCATCGTTGGCCGTGTAGGGATTGAGGATACCGGGCATCGACTGGCCAAACAGCAGACCTTCGTCCGCTGGCGGATCGAGCCCGAACAGGTCGTTGACAAAGCTGTTGCCGCTTGCAGGATTGGTGTCCCAGAAGTTTGTTTTATTCACGCTGCCCGCCAGGTTCTGGCTGGTGCTGTTGATGGAACCGCTGCCATCCGTACTGGCCCGGTAATTCACATTGACACTCGATGCATCGAGGATGCGTGGAGTTGCGCCACGTTCGATGATCTGGGCATGTATGACATTGAAAGGAGGCAGGATGACAAAGGTTGAATAGTCCAGATCTGCGCAGTGCATTCCCAGATCGTTGAATGCCAGGACGCGGTGGCTACCCGTTACCTCTGACACCCCCGGTCCATCGTCATGGTCATCATCATCATGGTCGTCGTCATCGTCACCCCCGCCCCCGCCACAGGCGGTTAACAGCAGCATGATGAGTAGAGCGGTTAGCCATTTCCGGTGCAAAGACATTGTGTACACTCCCCGGACCCAAGCCATTTAGCCTATATTTGGGAATAATATCCTAAATATTTGCCGGCTGCATCCAGTTTTATCATCCGCCATGATCCTTTTTTATTCGTTGAGCCGTCGTTCGGCACGGAACCCTGAACATCTATCTTATTGGCTTAACATGCCAGATTTTCCCGGCATATTCCTGGATGGTGCGGTCACTGGAGAAATAGCCCATACGTGCGGTGTTGAGTATTGCCCGTTTGTTCCACTCGGCCGTGTCGAGGTAGACCTGGTCGGCCTGGTCGCTGGTTGCCAGGTAGCTGTTGAAATCGGCGACCACCTTGAAATGATCATTGTTGAGAAGATTGTCGGTGATCACGCGGTAGCGATCCGGTTCCTCGGGTGAAAAAAAGCCATTGGCGATCATGTCGATGACGCGTTTCAATACCGGATCGGAATCATAAGCACGACGCGGTTGGTAGCCCTGTCGATTGAGCCTTGCTATCTGTTCTGTGTTCAAGCCGAAGATGAAAAAATTCTCGGCACCGATATTCTCCAGCATCTCTACATTGGCGCCATCCATGGTTCCCATGGTCAGGGCGCCGTTCAGTGCAAGTTTCATATTGCCCGTACCCGAAGCCTCCATACCGGCAGTGGAGATCTGTTGTGAGAGTTCCGCCGCTGGGATGATGTCCGATGCGGTGGTTACATCGTAATTGGGGATGAAGATTATCTTCAAGCGATCGCTGACGGCCGGGTCGTTATCGATCACATCGGCCACGTCATTTATCAGGCGGATAATAAGTTTGGCGACTGTATATCCAGGCGCGGCCTTACCGCCGAAGATGATGGTTCTCGGTACGCATCTGGCATTGGGATCATCGAGCATACGATTGTAGAGGGCGATGGCACGCAGCAGGTTGAGCAATTGACGTTTATATTCGTGGACTCGCTTGACCTGGACGTCGAACAGGGTATGCGGATCAACCTTGCTCTCCAAATAGTACTGCACCAGCTTGGCAAGGCGTTGTTTGTTTGCCTGTTTGATGGCGTAAAACCTCTCCTGAAAGGCGTTGTCTTCAGCAAAGGACTCAAGCTGTTTGATGCGGCTCAGGTCTCTGATCCAGTCCGGGCCAATGGCTTCGCTGATCAGTGTCGAGAGGCCTCGATTGGATTGGTAGAGCCAACGGCGGGGAGTGATGCCGTTGGTGATGTTGATGATCTTGCCCGGATAGAAGCTGTTGAAATCCTTGAAGGTCGATTCGCGCAGAAGTTCACTGTGCAGTGCCGAGACCCCATTTACCTTGTGGCTGCCGATGATTGCCAAGTGGGCCATGCGAATCCGTCGCCCGTTGCTTTCATCGATGATGGAGAGGCGTCGCAGGATATCCATATCCCCCGGGTGGAGATGACCGAGCATCAGCAGGAAGCGGCGATTGATCTCCATTATCAATTGCAGATGTCTTGGCAGCAGCTGTTCAAAGATATCCACCGGCCATGTCTCCAGGGCCTCTGGCAGCAGGGTGTGGTTGGTGTAGGAGAAGACCCGGGTGGTGATCTCCCAGGCGGGTTGCCACTCCAGGTGATGTTTATCCATCAGCAGCCGCATCATCTCCGGGATGGCGATGGCGGGGTGGGTGTCATTGAGCTGGATGGCAACCTTGTCCGGCAGTTCACTCAGGCTGTCGTGATCGGCGAAGAAGCGACGTAATACATCCTTGAGTGAGGCGCAGACAAAAAAGTACTGCTGTTTCAGCCGCAGGCGTTTGTTCATCGTCGAGCTGTCGTTGGGATAGAGTACCTTGGAGATATTCTCAGACAGGGTCTTGCCGACGACGGCCTCGGTATACTCGCCCTGATTGAATCGGTTCAGGTCGAAGTCCTCATACGCCTTGGCGCTCCAGAGGCGAAGATTGTTGACGGTATCGTTTTTGAAACCGGGAATCGGGGTATCGTAGGCCTGGGCGATGACCACATCACCCTCGATCCAGTCAAAATGGCGCCGGCCGGTTGTATCCTGGTACTCCATGACTCGTCCGCCGAAGCGCACCCGGTATGAGACCTCGGGGCGGGGAAATTCCCAGGGGTTGTCATGTATCAACCAGTTTTCCGGCAGTTCGACCTGGCAGCCGTTTTCTATCTTCTGTCTGAACATGCCATATTCGAAGCGTATGCCGTAGCCATAGCCCGGGATATTCAAGCTGGCCATGGAGTCGAGAAAGCAGGCGGCCAGGCGCCCGAGCCCGCCATTGCCAAGTGCCGCGTCATGTTCAAGGCTGCGGAGTCGCTCCAGTTCGAGACCGAGTTTATGCAAGGCCTCGGTGCAGGCGTCGTGAATATCCATGTTCAACAGGCTGTTGACCAGACTGCGCCCGATGAGAAACTCCATCGATAGGTAGTAGACCCGCTTGGCGTCGTGCCTGTAGTAGTTGCGTTGTGACTCCATCCAGCGTTCGATGAGCCGGTCGCGAATGACATGGCTGAAAGCCATCATCCAGTCATGGTCGGTAGCGGTGTAGGGGTCCTTGCCTATGGTGTAGACCAGGTGATTGGAGACTGATCGTTGAATGTCCTTTGGATCTGAGCCTAAAAAATCATATTTGAAAGCGCTGTGTTTGACTTTGCTCATGACAGACGAAGTTGTGCTTTTGGTTGTGCGGCTATTACCACTGTGGTTTAGATTAAATATAACCTAAAGCCAGGAGGGGGGGTGGAAACAATGCCATGTTGCTGAAACGCGACCTGTTCAGTATCCCCATCGGTGGAGGATTCATCTCACTACGCAGGATCGTTGCGCAATCTTCTGATAAGGGGGATGCGTAGCAGTAGCGGTAGCAGCAAAGGGTAGATGAGCAGTCCCAAGACGTCTGCCAGCAAATCCCAGGTTGAGAATATACGATAGGGCATCAGGGCCTGGACTACCTCGATGAGGAGGCCATAACCAATAAGTGGGGCTATCTTGGGCAGATTCCAGCTTGTCTGAGGCCAGGAAAAGTCGACCAGAAACGCAAGTACGATAAACGCTGCTATGTGGGAAAATTTGTCGTTGAATTCGTCGATGACCGGGGTGCTTATGGGGGTGAAAGCGAGATAACTGATCAGCAGCAGCGCCACCACCAGCAGTACGCGAATAGTGCGCGTGCTGACGATGGATGCAGCCACACCGGCAGCCCTATTCTTCAATCGCTATTTTCCCTGGCAATCGCCCGGTAAGCGATGTCGTTGCGAAAATAGACGCCATCCCAATGGATTGCGCGGGTCAAGGTGTATGCGCTCTGCTGGGCCAAGGTAACGGATTCTCCCAGCGCGGTGGCACATAACACCCGTCCACCTGCGGTGACGACGTCGTCGCCCTGCAGCTTGGTGCCGGCGTGGAAGACCTTGCGCGACAGGTCGTCAGATTGTGGTAGCCCGCTGATGACCTTGCCATTTTCATAGGGGCCGGGATAACCGCCAGCGGCCAGTACCACTCCCACCGATGCCCGGGAGTCCCATTCGGTCCGCTCCTGATCAAGTCTGCCAGTCAGTGCGGCCAGGCAGTGGGCAACCAGGTCGGAGCGCATGCGCAACATGATCGGTTGTGTCTCGGGATCACCAAAGCGACAATTGTATTCGATCACCTTGGGTGAACCGTCCGCAGTAATCATCAGCCCTGCATAGAGGAACCCGGTATAGGGCATGCCCTCTTCGGCCATACCGTTGACGGTGGGCAGGATAACCTCCTGCATGATCCTCCCATAGATGACATCATCCACCACAGGAGCAGGGGAGTAGGCCCCCATGCCTCCGGTGTTGAGACCGGTATCGCCATCCCCGGCCCTTTTGTGGTCCTGACTGGTTGCCATCGGCAGGATATGCCTGCCATCGGCCATGACGATAAAACTCGCCTCTTCCCCCTCAAGATACTCCTCGATGACCACCCGATGACCCGCTTCGCCGAAGGCATTGCCAGCCAGCATATCGCGGACGGCTGCTTCCGCGGT